>JAVCCU010000001.1 GCA_030765335.1 Candidatus Kaelpia aquatica
CCAAACAATGCATAATGAGAATCTGGTATGTCATAATTTTCTGTGTTACCTTTTATAACTCCTACAAACTCTATTGGAACCTGTCCTGCCTCAACTAATAAAGCGAGCTCTTGATTCTGTGAATCAAGGGATGATAAGTCATTAGTGCCTATTACGGCATACTGAGCAGGTGCTCCACCCATCAACCCAAAAAACTCGACACCGTTATTTATATTATCTATCTCTATTTGACCACTATCTTCATAAACAACCATCGTTCTATCTGTACTAAAAACTGCAGCTTCATCTGTAATTGCAGCTCTTGCAGCTTCACCGATTAAACCCCAACCTTCCTGAAGAGCTACTACTACATTGTTATCTAAATTCTCTAAATCTACCTCTCCTGCTATAATCCCTTGAACCTGCACACCAAAAACAGTCGCCGTTAAACCATCTGCACCTAATGCTCTTTCTTCCATGTTGCTACCAGCAAGTGCATCATAGCTGCTTTCTACCTCTACCTGACTATCTGTATTACTTGCTACAACAATGGACGAGCTATTGTCTTTCTCTTCATAATAATCTATAACACCTTTAATAACAGCTAAAGTTTCCTGGGCTGTAAGATCAGCACCAGCAGCTGCTGTAGTTACATTTATAACAATACCTCTCTCCTCTAATATAGATATCTCCCCTATTAACCCTGCTTTTAACCCCATTAATATAGTTCTATTTATTGCAGAATCATCATAGCAGTCTTCCATTCTATCCTCCATTCTACGCAATATAGCAATCCGCTCCTTTTCATCAGCCACGGCAAACAACTCTAGGTCTTCATTGGTTGCTGTAATGATATCCTCTTCACTTGTATCTTCTAAGCTCGATTCAGCAACTTTAAAATCCTCAAAACTGTTTAGAAGCTGATCCTGTAAATCTATAGCTTTATTTCTTAATCTTTTCAATGTATCACCTATATCAGAGTAAATTTTATTCAACATATCTACATTATAATTTTGTTCATTCATCTTTTCTAAAGAACTTAATAATCGATTATATTGATCCTTACTTACTGTTGCCCTAAATCCCTCTGGATTAGCTAATATAGTATCTATACCACCTATAGCGTTATTAATAATCTCTGGAGTTATGCTACCATCAACTATAGAACCTAGATCAATAATACAGGAATTAACAACTGCTATGTCTAAAGGAACGATTTCTTGTAACGGCAATTGTAGCATAGTGTTAGGTGCTCCTGTTCCTATTGAAGATGTATCAAAAGATTGCTCTATATCTAAGCCATGGTTACCAGAAATAAACGCAGATGCTTGCGCTCTTAAAGGTAGTGAAACCAAAAGAGCTAAAATTATTAAATTTGTCATTCTCTTCATTTCTCTATTTTCTATTTCTACTAGTATTTATACCATATATTTTAGCTATTGCCAAATCTGTCAACAATTTTTTTTATTTTTTCTTAAAAAGTCATATCTGCAACTTTTCTACTTTTTTTCTTAAAAATATTATATAAAAGTAAAAAATAATTCCTTAGAAATAAAAGTAACATATGGAATAATAAAGAAAATACTACTAATTACTTACTAAAACTAGATTTTGATGGTTGTTCTCTATAAAATAGGCAAGCTGTTGGCGGTAAATCTCATCTTCATTTGAATCATACCTTAAAACCCAATATTCCATCTCAAATCCTTCCAAGCCGTCTTTAAAGGTAAAAACTTTCTTTTCCTTTCCTATCTCCCCATTCGAGAGAATAATATTTCTTGTAAGAACCGCGCTCTCTATTCCCCACTCATAGCCTGCCTCTAAATCACCGAAGTCTTCAAATAAGACTAGGTTGATATATCTTGCCGTATAGGCATTACCGACATCAAAAAGAAACTCTTCTTTTGAACTATCTAAATCACGTATTCTTTTAACAGATGCAAACTCTGCCTCAACCCCGAAATAATTAACACCATCTTCATAATAAAACAATTCTCTCCATAAAAGGCTCTCTAGCTCTTGGAGCTGATCTAGTATATTTAGTTGCAACTTACATAACTCTATTAAGCTAGAGTAACTCTGGAATAATGCCTGACCATAAGCATGCCAACTATAAGGCAGATCAAAAAGATGCCCTATGCCTTTTAAATCAGAGGATAATTCACCTTCTGTATTATTAACAACTGGAATAGAATTACCTAATTCATACTCAAAAAGTTTACGTGAATCTATGAATAAAGAATCATTAAAATCAAAAGGAACATCATCAAGAGGGTCATCGTCATTAAACCACCTCTCTGTTACATATCCTTTACTCAGGTAAAAAATAACAGACAACTCTTTTGTTTTTTTAGGCCCCATTTCGCCCGGATAATATAATTTTCTATTTAACTCTATAGAAGAGAGTCCTGTTGAATCAAAAACCAGAGTAAATTCTCTTAAATCATCCGAAAATCTGCCTAGCTCTACCTTGATCACTCCTTCTAAAGTATCGTAATCTGTAAAGGTTTGCGTATCTCTCATTATCTTAACCGGAAATAATGCCTCTCTCTCTGAAAAATCCTCTTCATAGGGAGGAAAATAGTACTCTCTCTCAGGTGTAAAGTAGAAGAATATCTCTCTTAGCATATCTTCAAAATGGCCCCCTTCTTCTAAGTCCATCTGGGTAAGGGATATTTGAATTAAGTCTTCAAACAACCTTCTGCATGTTACTTCGTCTATCTCAACCCACTCATCATAGGGTAGGCCTTCTACATATTCTAATATATCAAGTGGTTCTAGCTCTTCTTCCCAACTCCAGGTAATAGCATTATCTGCTAAATCAGATGCAACATCTGTGGTACCTGACAAACTAACTGAGATCATAGTTCCAGAATCATCTTCTGTTCTAACTCTATTTTGAGGTAAATCTAAATTTGGCAGGGATGCAACAATAAATGGTGCATCTACAGCAAATATACTACTACTAAATAATAAAACCCCCGCAAGAACCAAAGACAAAACTCTCATTACGCCTCCTAAATCTCCTCTATACATATATCTCATATATAAGCTGGTCTGTCAAATATTTTTACATACTTTATAAAGTCGCCCCCATGATATTAACCTCTTGATTTTAATAGCTTAACGAAAGAGTCTTTTAAATAAAAGAAATATGGGCAAGATCAATATCCCAACAACAAACCCGCCGATATGGGCAAACCAGGCAACACCTGAGATATTAGACTCAGCAGCTAATGATGAGAACCCATAGAAAAACTGAAATATAAACCAGAGCCCTATAAATACATAGGCCGGCATCTTTACTACCTGCCAGAATATAAAAATAGGTATCAGGGTAACAATACGTGTTGCAGGATAGAGAATAAGATAGGCTGCTAAGATACCTGATATCGCACCTGATGCCCCTATTGTAGGCATAGCGGACGTGGGGTGAATCGCTGCATGAATAAGCCCTGCACCTACTCCTGATATTATATAGAAATAGGTAAAGCCCATATGGCCTAAGAGGTCCTCTATTTTATTACCAAAGACCCAGAGATATAACATGTTAGACAGAAAGTGAATCCAACCAGCATGAAGAAACATATAGGTAAAGAGGGTGAGGTAAAACTTAGGATCTTGAGAAAAGAATATCTTTACTGGAATAAGAGAGAGTGTATCTCTTAAATAAATATAGCTTGAATGTTGGCGCTGGCATAAAAATACAACCCCGTTAAGCACAATAAGTATTATCGTTATAAGGGGAAAATTGCGGGTTGGAATCTCATCTCTTAGCGGAATCATGGATTTAGTATATCATCTAATAGCACTTTGAGAAACCAGAGTTTATCTATCTTGACTATCAAGTAATATCGTAACAGGACCGTAATTAACCAGTTCTATATTCATATCAGCCCCAAAGACCCCTATCTTCACTTCTACTCCTTGGGACCTTAGGCAATTATTAAATTTAATGAACAGCTCTTCTGCTTTCTCCGGCTTAAGAGCTTTATCAAAAGAAGGCCTACGGCCTTTCTTGCAATCTGCATATAGAGTAAACTGAGATACTAAGAGTACTTCACCTTTAATATCCAGTAAAGATTTGTTAAGCTTGGCTTCACTATCTTCAAATATTCTTAAGTTAGCAATCTTTGCTGCCAGCCAATCAATATCACTATCAGTATCCCCTTCACCTATTCCGAGTAAGACAAATAAGCCTTTACCTATCTCTGATATAATCTTATCTTTTACCAATAGCTTCCCATATTTAACTCTCTGTAAGACTACTCTCATCTATTCTCCTTCTTTAACTCTTCTATCCGCCTTGAGAAAAAACCACCTGTATAGGCATCAAGGGCTGCGGTTAACTCCTCAATATACATCTCCTTCTTTATTCTATCAATATTCTCCTGCGGAGGGTTGTTTATTAAATCGATCTTTGCGCTCTTTCTTTCAAAGTACAACCTGTTTACTTCGTTTAAAATATCCAGCCTTAACTGGGTATTCAAGCGCGAGCGGGTATCGATATCGTCTTGATAATGGTTCCAGATTAAATCTTCTAAATCCCAGGTTAAATCAACACTCCAGTCTCTAGGGCCAACGTGGGACTGCCCTCCACTGCTATAGGTACCATATATTGTTTTATCATATCCAAGACCAAGTTGAGGCATAAGCGCACGGTATTTTAAAGACTTTCTCCAGGCTTTTATCTTCTCAGGATTAACATCATTATAATCTAAGGATGCCTGCTGGATCTCTAGAGCACTGGGTTCAAAAGAGAAAAGACTCTTATAACCTCGCTCTAGGAACTCCCGGCCATCCTCTCCCTCTTCAAATAATCCTAAAGAAGTCGCAAGGTAGAGCTTGCCCTTCCTATCCATTGTGAGCATGTTAATGCTCTCTGTAGGCAACCCCTCATAAACCTTGATAGCCTTCTTTCTTCCCAAATAAACTTTAAAGAATCCCTTATCAGTTCCAAGATAGATAAGGTCTCCTGAGCTATCATCCTGAAGTATAGAATTAATCGCTATACTGCCCAAGCCTTGAATGTAGGCTTTTTGAAAACTAGAGCCATAATCGCTGGATATAAATAGACCTGCAGCTGTACCAAGGTAGATAACGCTAGAATCTTTACTGCTAACAGCTACAACTCTTGGAACATAGGATAGGCCTTCTTCTACCTCTTCCACTTCTTCTATCTCTATACTCTTATCCCTTCCTGGAATTGTAAAAGTCCTCTGGAACCTGCGAAAATCCTCGCTTCTATAAATACCTAGATCTGTTGCTAGATAGAGGTAGGGCTTCATATAGTCTATCCAGTAAATCTCTATATTACGAGGAAGGGCAGCAGCTTTTTGAAAGTCAGAGATACCATCTTCACCCAGATATAGCCCCGAAGATGTTCCCAGCAAGAGCTTATTGCCCTTTCTCTTAAAAGAGAGGCATCTTATATCTTTGCCCTGACCGCGAAAAAGATAATCAAACCTCCCTGAGTCTCTTGTTGATAGCAGTCCTAAGTCAGTCACAACATATAAAAGCTTATGATCTAAGGGGTCTGGATAGACAAAGTTTATTTCACCTTCCTGAGTTTTATAGATAAATTTCCACTCTCTGTTCTCCAGCTTGTATAGAGAGTCTTTTGAAGCAAGATATAAGATATTATTATCTAGAGGATGGGCTATAACAAGCTTGCAGTCTACTTCGGTTAAACCTTTGATTCTAGTGAACTCCGCCCAAGAGGTGAAAGAAAAAACCAAAACGAGAACTGATAATAAGTATCTCATTTAAACCTCCTTTATCTTTAAGTTTTTCTCTTAAGTTCCTTATATTTAATTAAGCTTAAAAACTGATAAAGGGATGCAAAATAGGCCAACACAAAACCATAGAAACCATCTTTAAAACCCTGCTTCCTAAAATAACTCCTCAAAAATCTATCGATACTTCTTCTTAAGAATCTGGAGCTCTTTATCTCTTTACCTTGGTCAACCCACTTCTGAACCTCAAGGGTTGTCTGATTGTTTAACTTGTTTATAAAATCTGTAATATCGCGGTAAGAGTAATGTATGATATCTGATTTTAAGGGAGCCGTATCACCATCTACAAAGGCTATTGGATGGACATGCGACTCTTCCCATTTGAATCTATCTTTGAAGAACATCTTAAGTTGGGGTGAAGGATACCAGCCGCCGTATTTAACCCAATAGCTGCCGATATAATTACGCCTCGGTATTGAACATGCTACAGCCTGAGGTGAAGACTTCAAGAACTCTTCTATCTCTTGTTTTAATTCCTCTGTAACTCTCTCATCAGCATCAAGGCTTAAGACCCATTCATTTTTGGCTTGCTGGTAGGCCCAATTTCTATGCCTGCCCTCGATATCCATCTTACGAACCAAGATCTTATCTGTATATTCTGAGGCCATATCTCTTGTTCTATCGCTGCTGTTATCATCAACAATGACAATCTCATCTGCCCAGCCTCTAACAGATTCGATACATTCTTTGATATTTTTCTCTTCATTCTTTGTAATAATTACTACAGATAAAGCAATCATAGTATCTCCTTATTGTTTAATTAGATAAAATCATATCTTTAAATATACGCTTTGTCAAAAAACTTATCACCCTTTGGTTAAATTTAAAAAAGCCTCTTGGATCTAAACCCATGGTTCAAGCTCTCACCGTGAAGCAATACTACAAAGAGAGTCGGAGGAAAGAATATAGTATATTTTTAAATCTAGGCTTGGTTCGAGATCTTATCCCTGCAGTTTAAGTCTATTCTTTTACTAAATTAATCTCTGCAAGCTCAAATCCATCTTTACACCCTTGATCATAGTAAGGCATAAAGAATAAATTATACTTACATTTAGGCGTGTTGTCGTTCTTATCAAAATCGTTAACCGCTATCGAGAAGCCTATTTTTAACCCTGGCTCAGGCTCAATACCTAAAATTTCAAAAGGTATTGCAATCTCAAGAATATATCCCGACTCTATAATCTTAGACTCCAGTCTTATCTCTTCAAATATTTTGTCCTGGAACCAGGCATAATGCAAAGGTCTTTTTCTGTCACTAGAGGGTGCAAAGCCAAGCTGAAACTGTTTTTCATTGCCCCAGCGAAGATTCTTATTCTCGGGAGCAATATATATCTCTATGCTATCCTGCTTATAGATTTTATCTGGAATATCCTCTGCAACAACCTCATTATCTGTTACTTCAACCCAGAAATATAGAGACTCTTCATCCCAGCCCAGGCTAAACTTGGCATCCAGATCATCAGGGGATAGCGTGACAGCTCCGTGCTCTATTGTTTCGCTAGCTTTTAAAGTGTAATCATAATCTCCAGCCTTAAAAACCCGCTTATAGTCAGCATTAATGAGGGGCTTTTCGTCTGGCTCAAGCTCCATAGTCCCGGATTTAAACCCGACTCTATCCATGGCTTTATTGATATATTTATTAGACATAAAATAATCCCAAACAGATCCTGTCAGATAGTTTTCAATCATGAGCAGCATCGCGCCTTGGTCTATCCCAATAACAATCTCTGAATACCAATCTTTGTCCCGGTTCAAACTATCGGAAAAACCATATCTACCCCAAACATAATCTTTGTAATGACTATACATCCAACGCAATGCAGCTATTGTCTCCCTAGGAGCAAAAGGAATCGAACCTCCTAGAGCCGTAAAAGCAACGGTCCCATCATAATAAGCATAGCCCGGAGGAGCACCATAAGCATCGTAGCCGGCCGGAGATTCACAAGCAGTAAGCCCCCAAGAGTTTTCGTTAAAAGTCATGGAGTTAAATTTATTGTTAATGCAGAACTCCCTGTTGGCTAAAGTTGCATTGACAGATGATTGGAAATAATCAGCATAGTCATCATGTTTATTCCGAAAATCAACCCAAATATGTGAATATTGATGAGTAAACAGAGGTGGTGAAACTAAGCAGGTATAACCCTCATAACTCCAAATAGGTCTTCTTATTTCATCCCATACCTCAGGAGAGATAGGATAAGTAGGAGACCCGATTGCAAAAAGGTACATCAGCATCTGCTCGCCGTACCTATTCCATCTATCCGGCAAAAATCCTGTCTCAGGCATCCAGCCCATACATAGAGTATCACCTTCAGCTAGCATCCAATCCCACTCTACTCTCTCATAAAGTTCTTCCGCCAGCTCTCTGACTTTAGAGCCGAAGTATTCACCGGCAGCAAGAGCCCCGGCTAAAAAAAGAGCAGTATCAATGGAGGAGAGCTCACAATTCCAGACTCTCTTGCCATTATCCATACCTACAAAGTGATAAAAAAATCCATGAACATTTTCCAATTTATCTCTAAAATAAAAGAGCGTATTTAAAGTCCTCTCTAAAGCCTCCTCTTTGCTGATCCACCCTTTTTCAACTGCAATAGGATATGAGCTTAAGGCAAAGCCAACTGCAGCAATAGAGGCTACCTGAAAATTATCATCTTTAAAGTTATTTGCCTTGTCTTTAATAAGACCTGTATCTGGATTGGCTTCGTTCCAAAAATAACCAAACGCTTTTCTCTGAATTAATTCCAGAAACTGCTGATCTGACAAACATGACATATCCGGTTTCGGAATCCTTTCCCGAGCAGTAGGAAATAGAACGGAACAAGAGTCGCTTAAAGTCTCAGCTGCTGTAAAGTAGATATCGTCTACGTATATTGTCCCTTCTTTCTGAGTTGCTTTCCAATCTTCAAAAACTATAACAAGCTTTCTCATGCTGCCCCACTCTAAGGCGCCTACAAATCGATCTAGGTCTACCGTATACTCTCTCCATTCATCGCTAAGTCCTGTTATGTAATAAGCACCTTTCTTGCCTTGAGAGTCTTGGACCTCCAATTTAAAATCTTTCGTATACCCTTTATCTCTATCTCCTTTGGCCCAAATTACTATCTGCTTATACTGACTTAAATCGACAGCTCCAAGATCAAACCAGACACCATTAAAAGCTGAGGATGGAGAGTCAACATCGTAATCTATTCTCAAAGAATATCCGCTATCACCTACATGGGTTAGGGATGAGAAAGAGTCATAACAACTCTGAGAGTAATCGTTAGGGGCTTTATCCCAAGCACCGAAATCACCTAGGCTAGACTTGTTCTCTTTTTCGTTAAAATGGCTTAAGAGAAATATTCCCGGAACTTCTGCTTGGGCTATCGGCTTTAGGTCTTCCTGGAATTCCTGGCGGGATTGTTCGCGCTTCTCTCTAATATTTTTAACTTTTAAATATCTATTTGTAGAAAATATAACTATTAAAATCACAAAAACCAAGGCTGCTATTAAAGAAATTTTCCTCATCTATAAAACTTTCTGTTTATGCAAAGGCGGAGTATGTTCTACTCCGCCTTGATAGATTAATTACAATTTTTTGTTATTCAAACATGACATCATCAAAATAGACAGTTCCCTCTTTTACTTCACATCTCCAATCTTCAAAGACTACAACAAATTCGTCCAGATTAGTGAAGTCGGATATCCCTGCTACTCTTGCAAGAGGAACTTCTATCTTCTGCCATTGATCTGTAATACCTGTAACATAATACTTTCCTATCTCACCCTTGTTGTTTTTCATCTCAACCTTGAAGAGAGGAGAGAACCCTCTGTCTTTGTCACCCTTTACCCAGATAACAAAGTTTGTATATCCAGATACATCAGAACCGTTCAGCTTCATCCAAAAACCATTGTAGGCTGGGTTTGGAGAGTCAACATCATAATCCAACCTCAAACAGAAACCTTTTCCATCTCTGGTGTCGCTAGTACTAAAACTCTCTATGGCTGTCTGAGAGAAATCCATTGGATCTCTATCCCAAGCACCAAAATCTCCACCGATATTGCTTGGTTTTACACCCGAATCAAAATCGGAAACCAGAAGATCTTCTTGTGCAAAAGATACTGCCGTAGCTACAAAGAGAGCCACCAAAATAAGATAGCTAACTTTTTTCATCATCCCACCTCCTTTTTATTTTTGAATCTTTTTATTTATGCCACATGGGCCATCTTTTGTCAAGTTTTTAACTTAAACCATTAAATAAGTAAAGATGTGCTGAATTACAAGGCTTACCGCACCTAAAGCTACGGAGTTTTCGCCCAGCTGAGTAGGTACAATCCTAACCTGATTGCCTATCTCTTCAAATGTCTTATCTCTAACAGTTTTTTTAATTACATCAAGCAGCACAGAGCCGGCTCTCTCAATACCACCGCCTATTACAACCACTTCGGGATTAAATATTTGAATAAGGTAGGCAATCCTTACGCCTAACTCCTCGCCTGCCTCTTTTACCAGACTTACTGCAAGCTCATCTCCAGCTCTCACAGCTTCAATAATGGATTTAAAGTCTATTTTAGAGCTATCTCCTCTAGCTAATTCTAAAATCTTAGAATCACTCTTCTCTTTTACTCCCTCTATTGCAGCAGCCCTAAGGCCCAAATCGGCCTCCCAGCGATCTAATCCTCTCCAGCGATTCTTCTCTTCTTTTCCTAATGTAGGCAATCCTAACTCTCCAGCGCAACCACCAGTGCCTCCATAGATCTGACCATTGATAACAATACCGCAGCCGACACCGGAATACATAAAGATAAGATTCTTAATATCGCTTTCAAGCTCAAACTCTCTCTCTCCAAAAGCAGCAACAGTTGCATCGTTCTCTACAAAGACAGGGATCTGGAACTTTTGCTCTAGCATATTCTTTAAAGTAGATATATAGACGCTGCCCATCTGTCCCGGCCAACGTATCGTACCGCCTTTTCTATCTACAATACCGGGTATACCTATACCGATACCTTTTATCTGGTCCCTCTCAACGTTAACTTCCGATATTACCTCTCCAATAATATCGGATATTGCATTTATCATAGCATCCTCAGTACCTTCAGGCCGAACCTTCTCTACTTTAATCAAAACATTTGCCTTCAAATCAGAGACAACGCCTATGATATTAAGAAGATCTAAGCCTATTCCTATGATATAAGCAGCCTTTGGGTTTAATTCTAAGACAACCGGCCTTCTGCCCCCCGTTGAAACATCAAGACCGCCTTCTATGACCAGACCCTTTTGAATATAGGTATTGACGTAGTTGGATACCGTGACGATATTTAACTCTGTCTCCTTAGATATTTCCGTACGAGTAATGGGTCCTTTTCTACGAACTAAATCGAGGATTGAAAAATTTTTCCGCTCCCTGTCCGTTAAAACCTCTGTTGCTTCTACCATGCTTACCTCCTTTTAATAATTACTCCCTCAGGAGTTTGTTACCTGCCTCTACAATCTCGGGCAAAATATCATCCAGTTCAGCTTGACCGTTAAAAAATAAATCCAATTTTGGTTTAACATACAACTCTTCTATCTCTCTCCAATTAGCACTAAATGGAGGGAAGACCACGCTCTTGACTACTTCATTGAGCATTTTTTTATTCAGTGGCTTCTCTTCACTGCCAGCCCAGTAAGGGCCTTGAGCAACAGATATCCTGCTTGGCTGCGCTAATCCTATAGAGGCAATACGTTCCATAGCTTGAGCAGAAGTTAAAGCCTTTATTGTCTTCCAGGCAAGCTCAGGATTCTTAGATGTTTTCAATATGCAATATGCTGTTCCTCCCGTTGCAACCTGCCGTATATCCTTAGGACTTTTAGGAAACATTGCTATATCCCAATCAAAGTTCTCTATATTCTGCAATGCCGGCGTCTCCCATATCCCTGAACCTAACATCGCAAGGCGTCCGGTCATAAACATCATCTGCACACCCATACCCATATTTATAAGGGCAGAGGGTGTTGGAGATACTTTATGCTTTAAAATAAGATCTCTATAAAACTCCAGTCCTTCTCGCGATGCTTGAGTATTCAGCCTTATAGAGCTAGGGACTTTAACATTATCTACAAGCCCGCCGCCGTTAGCTAAAACAAAATTCTGCCAGGCCCAAGTATAAAAACCATAGCTCTTAATCTTACCTTTTTCATCTCTTTCGGTAAGGCGCTTTGCAGTTTTAAGAAGAGCATCCCAATCCCAATCATCATCGGGGTAGGGAATATTATGCTGATCAAAGATATCCTTATTATAGTAGATGCAGGCAAAAGGGGCAATATCTCTGGGTATACCGTAAATATCACCTTCGATAGTAAAATGTTCAATAATGGGCGAGAAAAAATCATTTAATACAAAACTCTCATCTTTTTCTACAAAAGGACTAAGGCTTAAGAAAACGCCTTTAGAGTAAAAACTTGTAAAGAGTCCTACCTCTACAGCTATAACATCAGGCGCATCTCCTCCTGCTATTCTAGTTAAAATCTTGCTGCTATACCCTCCGTAAGGAGTATGCTCTAAAACAACTTTTATCCCAGGATTGTCTCTCTGCCATTCTTTAATAACAGACGTAATTATCCTAACCTCTTCGGGGGAGCCCCAAAAAGCAAAGCGTACCTTGTTACTATCTAAGGCTGGATCCTTACCACAGCCCCATGCTAGTATAGATATTAAGATTAAAATACTTTTTGTAATCTTCATAATAAACTTATTAAGGTAATTATTTAAATTTTAAAATAACTTTTTATAATTGTCAAACATATTTAAAATACTAAGAGGATCAATTGCCTGAAAACTCTACAACATCATTTTTAGCCACAGATTCTTGAGGTAAACTCAGGAGAAACTCTGCTGCAGAAGTCACCTCTCTAACCTCTTTTACTTTGAGTTTTGCAATCAGCCTACCCTCTCTATAGATAAAGCATTCCATTCCTTCTTCCACACCGTCTCTCCTGCCGCGGTCAATTACTATAAAACCATCTGCTGCGTTAACAGCAACTACTTTGGCTTGGATGCTATTATCCCCTACCTCTATTCTGGGTAATTCAACCGCAAACTCTTGGTCGTCATAACCCATCTTCTTTATCTCCTCAAGAGCCATTTCAAGATCCTGCTTTAAGCGTGTAACTTCGAGCATCTTATCTTCTAAAATTTGATTAACGTAACCTATCCGCTTTTCAAACCTATTTTTACTTTGTTCCTCTTTTAGCATTGTCTGCTTAAAATCATCCAGCCTTTTTTCAGTAGCCATCTTATCCACTTGAGCCTGTTCTAACTGAAGAGCTAAGCCCTGTTTGTCCTGCTCTAATCTTTCCAAGCCTCTTATAGATTCGAGCTTCTCTTCTTTCTCCTGCTCCAATGATTGGGAAAAAGAAGAGACTATACCTCTAGTCTCAGCTAATCTCTCCTCTAGCCCTTTTTTCTCATCTAATAGCTCTCCTGTAAGCTGGCTCAATCGCTCTCTCTCATCTTCAAATCTTAAAATCTCTTCGTCTTTTTTCTCAAGCAACCTTTTAAGATTGCTAAGCTTTAATTCTAAAGATGTCTTCTCCCGCAGTAGATTAGACCAAAAATCATCTCCCCTGCCGTCCTCTGCTTTGACTCTTTTGGTCAATCTCTCTTTTAGATCTTCTCTCTCTCTAACCAGCCTGGCAGCCTCATCTTTTAGCCTATTGTTATCATCGGCCAACTCTTCAAGCTCTTCTTCTGTTAAAAGTTTGTTCTCTTCTAATTTTGCCATCTGACTTCTATAAGCTGTTAGTTGGGTTCTAATATCTTCTACCTCTATTTTAAATTTATCTAGTTCAAACTCTAAATCTCTATTCTTTTGATGCCAGAGCGCTTTCTCTTCTACATAGCTAGAGTATATCTTTCTATTCTCCGTGCCTAACCAGAAAGCAGATACTAAAGAGAGTATCGTTAGGACTGTCACCGTTGAATATATAACTATTTTTATATTATCATTCATGCTTTATCTTTAAAAATACACTCATACGATTCAATCTATATTTTAAATCTTCCAATATCATATAGCCAGAAGGAATTACAAGGAGGGTCAATACGGTAGAGACAGACATTCCTCCAATTACAGTCTTTGCTAGCGGTGACCAGAGATTGGAAGACTCACTCTTATCTAATGCCATAGGCATAAGACTGCAGATTGTTGTAATAGAAGTCATAAAGATAGGACGTAATCTATGTTCAGCACCTCCAAGGATAGCTTTTTTTAATTCTACGCCTTGCCCTCTTAAAAAATTTATATGATCGACCATAACTATTGCATTATTGACAACAATACCTCCCAACATCAACATCCCCATAAGAGCTCCGATGTTAATAGATGTATCTGTATAGTAGAGCGTTGGGATGACACCTATTGCAGCTAAAGGAACGGTGGCCATAATAATAAACGGCTGAGTATAAGACTCAAAGAGTGAAGCCAAAACTAAAAAGATTAAAAATAGCGCTGTAATGACCGCAAATTTTTGTTGACGCTCATTCTCCACCATCAATTCATAATCTCCGCTAAACCTATAGGTGTAATTCTCTGGCATCTCAAATGTATCTAAAGCCTCCTTACATCTTTCAATGGCTTTATTTAAGTCTAAGGAGCCTCTGTTCGCACTAACCTGAACCATTCTGGATTTATTTTTATGCCAAATTTCACTTGGAGCTATATCAAATTTTAAATCTGCAACCTGTTTCAATGGAACTTCCACTTTCTCCTTATTTACAAAAGTTATATTTTTTAAATCGTCAAAACTATCGCGATCAAGCTCACTTATCCTCGCAACAATCTCAACTTCCTTGTTCTCAGTATGAAAAAAACTAGACCTTAGACCCCGTATCTTACCATGCAATTGATAGGAAATATCTTTAATCGTTAATCCAAACATGCTGAGTTTATCTTGATCCACTATAATTCTTATCTCCGGCCTACCCTCACGCATTCTTATCTTTTGATCTGTAATCCCTTCAACCTGAGAGAGGCTTTGGGCCATCTTCATTGCTATCTGCTTCAAAACATCGTAGTCATAACCATTGATATCAATAAATATTTCATTGCTGCCTACTTCTTGAGGTAGTTGAAAATATATAAAGGCATCGAAATTCTTCATTGTTTCATCCATTTGGGGGCGAAGCTCTTCTATGAGATCGTTTGTCAATTTATCTCTTTGATCAAGTGGTTTTAACTTTACATACACCTTGGAAGACCATCTCTCTATTCTAGAAGATACAGTCCGTACTTCAGGAACATCTTTTAAGATCTTTTCAACCATCGCAACTGCTTTATCAGACATCTCCAGCTTCGCGCCTGTAGGCAGCTCAACATGTACGGTAAATTTGTTCTGTTCTGTAATTCCGATAAACTCTCTGCCGATATGTTCCTGAAGAGGCCAGACCCAGACAACAGTTGCTATCATAACTAATATCAGGAGATACCTGAATTTTAAAATGAATTTTAGTGAGCCTATATAAGCTTCTCTAACCTTTTTAATGTTCTTCTTACCTTTCTTCAAAAATGACACTCCTCCACCCATCTTAATTATAGATGAGGCTAAGGGAATCAAGCTTAAAGCTACAAAGAGAGACGCAAGGAGAGAGTAGACAACTGTCCAGGTCAATCCGCTGTAGAGCAATCTAATCTGTTTACCGACAAACATTATCGGCAAAAACGCAACTACAGAAGTAATGGTTGAAGCTGCTATTGCCAGGCTGACTTCCTGACTGCCTTTTAGCGCAGCCTCTCTTTTTTTAAGCCCTTGCTCCCTTTTTTTGAAAATATTCTCAAGCACAACGATGGAGGAGTCAACCAACATGCCTATACCTAAAGCCAACCCAGAGAGAGTCATAACATTTAAAGTCAAACCCTGCATAAACATGATTGTAAAGGTGGCCATAACAGAAAGCGGGATAGAGAGTGCGATAATAAATGTTGGAGCTACATCATGGAGAAAGAGCAGCAACACAACAACTGCCAGCGCTCCACCGAACATAAGTGATTTACGGACTGTATCAATGGCCTCTTGAACATACTCAGCCTGCTGAAAAGTAGGTTTTATTATTACATCCTCGGGAAGCTCCTCTCTTATCTTGGAAAGCTCCTCAACTAGCATCTTATCAACCTTTATAGTGTTAGCCGTAGACTCTTTCTGTATATAGATAGAGACAACAGGCCTAGAATCAACTCTAGAAATATCCATGGGATCAAGGAAGGAATCCTTAATCCGGGCAACATCTTTAAGCCGAATAATGGAACCTTGGGGATTCATGCTAATCCCAATATCTTTTATATCCTCAATGCTTTTATACTGACCCATGAGGCGAATTAAATTTTTTACTTTTACCTCTTCCACCTCTCCTAAAAGCAGGTCTAAATTGTTAGCTCCTACAGCATCAATTAACTCCCCTAAAGATATATTGTAAGACTGCAGGCTGTTCTCAGTTGCTTCGACAATAATCTTTCTCTCTCTACCTCCGGCTATCTCTATATTCGCCACTCCCCCTATTCGCTGTAATCTAGATTTGATTTTCTCGTCCACAATCCTTCTCAACATCTCAGGGGTATATCTCTCTCCCGTTACAGCAAGTATCACCATTGGGACGTCTGTCTGTTGATACCGCGCAATAACCGGCTTCTCTATCTCATTGGGCAGCGAGTCCTTTACTCGGCCGAATTTTTCTCTAACCTCCAGAGAGGCAAAATCCATATCAGTGCCCGGCTCAAATCTCAAAATAACTCTAGACTCTCCTTCTTCAGATATAGCTATGAGCTCTTTAAGTTTACTCACATCACTTATAGCTTCTTCAACCGGTTTTGTAACAAGGCGCTCTACGTCGGGAGAAGGCACGCCGCCTCTAATCCTTATAATGATGCTTATGGTGTCGTAGCTGTAGTTAGGCATCAGCTCAACGGGCAGCTGTATTAAAGCAATATAACCTACAAGTATGATGCCTAAAAAGATCATACTCATTGCAACCGGTTTTTTTATCGAGAACTCAGGTAGATTCATAAGTTAAGCTCAGGTTATGTCATTCTATACCACCTACCAGGACCGCTTGGCCCTTCTGGAGTAATGATTTTTTTCTTCTGCAAATCTTTGAGATCCCTGGCTGCTGTAGCAATAGAGACATTGAACATCTGCACATATTCCTGTCGCCTCAGTCTACCTTGTTGGCGTAGATGCTCTAGGGCCTCTATCTGCCTCTGGTTTAAATCTAAGTATTGAGCTTTCTTTTCTCTGTCTTCTTTTATTACTGCATCTTCTTCTCTCTCTAATTTTGTCCCTACAACATCTGGCTGCTCTTGCTGCCGCGGCTCTGGAGAAGATACTAGTCCTTGTTCAACTTGGGGCAATATCTGCTTTCCTCTACCCTCTAACATTTTTACAGCAACGATGTATAATGCCGGAATTATAAAAAGAGTGAGCAATGTAGAAGAGGATAACCCTCCGATAACAGCTATAGCCATAGGAGCTCTCAGTTCTGCCCCGTCACTAAAGCCCAATGCAAGAGGCATAAGGCCGAGAGTTGTAGTTAAAGCTGTCATCAATATCGGTCGTAACCTATTTTGAGAAGCCTCTAAGACAGCCTCATAAGTAGAGAATCCTTCTTCCCTTAATCCATTGATATGGTCTATGAGAACAATGCCATTATTAACAACTATTCCACCCAAGATTATTACTCCCAAAAAGACAACTATATTGAGAGTGGTATGAGTAAGCAGCAAAGCAACTGTTATGCCTATCGCTGCTAAAGGCACAGAAAATATAATAACAAATGGCTGCCAAAAAGACTCAAACTGTGCAGCCATTATCATGTACACAAGTATTATAGACAGCAGCAGGGCAAAGAAGAGGCTTTTAAAAGATTCCTCCATCTCTTTGCGCTCTCCGCTAAGCTGCACCACGTAATCCTCCGGAATATCCATATTGGATATCTTACTATCTACGCTATTTGCAATCTCGTTAAAGCTTCTCTTGTAAACATTGGCTGAGACTAAAACGGTCCTCTCTTGACCTAATCGCTTGATTTCAGACGGCCCAACACCCCTTACAAGGTAAGCCACATCCGCCAATGGAATCTCAACCCCAAGCGGTGAATGTATAAGTATTCTTCTTATCTTAGAGAGATCCTCTCTGTCCTCGTCGCGCAATCTTGTTCTAATATCATACTCTCTGCCTTCTTCCTTGTATTTAGAGGCAACGTAACCTCGAATTGCTGCATTAGTTGCCAAAGATATGGTATTCACTGAAAGATTATAGAGCGCGGCTTTCTGTTTCATTATATTAATCTTTACCTCCGGCTGAGGAGGCATAAGGTCACTTTTAATATCATAAAGCCCTGCGATATCGCTCAGACTTAAGACTAAACTCTCTGAAGTAGAACGCAAAACATCTAAATCACGTCCTCTGATCTCAACATTGACCGGCTTACCTCCGCCCATAGCTGCCTTGAATATTGTCTCTTGCAGAATATATGCCAGCTCTGCCCTTTCCAAATCAACAACCAATAGGTCTTTCTGTAGCTGCTGCACAATGTCCTGACTTTTTCTATAATAGGGTGATTTCTTTGGAAACTCCTTTAAGTTGATCACTATCTGGGATTGATGAGACCCCAAAGTCTCTACGGACCCTCCATAGTCTTTCTCTTTAGAAGAACCGATGGTCACGCTAACACCTTTAATATCCGGATATTTAAATATGGTTCTCTCTATTCTCTTTATAACTCTATCTGTTACCTCAATCTTTGTACCTGTAGGCATGTCGACCATTATCATGAACTCTCTCTGATCAACCTTGGGCATCAACTCCCTGTCTATCTTAGTCAAGAGATAGAGAGAGAGGCCTGTTACTGCAATAACAAGAGCAAACCCGATCTGCTTAAATCTCAAGAATGATTTTAATGTATTCGCATATGAGATACGCAATATCTTCATCCAGACCCACTCTTTGCGCTCTTTATTCACTCTCTTTATTTTAGAGGCGAGGCTGGGGATCAAAGATAGAGCAACAGCAAGAGAAGCAATGAGAGCAAAAATAACAGTAAAAGCCAGCTCTTTAAAAAGCTGCCCTGCAACACCTTGAACGAATATCAGCGGAAGAAAAACCGCTATCGTTGTCAATGTCGAAGAGAAAATGGCAGCCGCCACTTCAGACGTTCCGTCAATAGCCGCTTCTTTGGCAGGCCCGCCAAGCTGCCTCTTACGGATAATATTCTCTATAACAACAATGGCATTATCCACAAGCATACCAACGCCCAAAGCAAGGCCACCTAAAGACATGATGTTAATGGATAGCCCCCTAAAGTACATAAGGCTAAAGGCAAACATAATCGATATAGGTATTGAAAGCGCAACTATTAGAGAGCTGTAGATGTTCATCAAAAAGAAGAAGAGAACAATGAAGGCAAGCACGCCTCCTTGCACCGCAGCATCTCTAACTCCATTAATTGAATCCTGAATAAACTTAGACTGATCATAGACAATCTCAATCTCAACTCTGCCCTGCAGCCTCTCTTCAATTGCAAGAAGCTTCTTCTCAACAGCCTTCACTACTGTAATGATGTTGGCCCCCGCTTGCCGTTGAATTCTCAGGGCTATATTGTCGCTGCCGTTATAACGCGAGAGATTGGTCAAATCCTTAAGCGAATCTTGCACTATGCCTAAATCACCTAAGTGAATTATTCTTTTATCCGAGCTTTCACCTTTTGACTCTCTTATATATTCTTCATATTGCGTCTTTGGCGGATCAACATCCTGTACTTCAACAACAACGTTCTCGATCTCTTTAACCGCCTCAAACTCACCCATTGTCCTGATCAAATATTCATAAAACTTCTCTTTAATTGTCCCGGCAGGAAAAGTAAAATTTGTCTGCTTTATAGATTCAGCAACTTTTAAAATCGGAATGCGATTGGCGTATAGCTTACCTTGATCAAGTGCAACTAGAATCTCCCGCTCTCGACCTCCTACGATCGCAGCTGAAGCAACGCCGTCTATCTTTTCCAGCTCATCTTTAATCTCTTTTCTGACTAACTCTCTTAACTCTCTAGACGGAAGGCTTCCTTTTATAGATAGTATAGCAATGGGCGTCTCAAAGGGATTAAACTTCATTACTATCGGGTCTTTGGCTCCCATGGGAAGTCGCTCTTTAACCAGATCTATCTTTTCTCTAACACCCAGGGAAGCAAAATCCATATGTGTGCCCCAATCAAAATCGAGGATAATAAGAGAGAGCCCCTCTTTTGAAATCGAAGATATTTTCTTAAGCCCATTCACTGTGCCTACCGCCTCTTCGATTATCTTTGTTACAAGGGTCTCAATCTCTTCAGGTGAGGCATTCTCATAAGTTGTGACAACACTAATTTGAGGATAAGATATTGATGGATAGAGCTCTTGAGGTAAACGCACCCAGGAGATAGCACCCAGGAGCATGATGCCCAAAAAGAACATTGTTACTGTAACCGGTCTTTTTACAGAAAAGCTAGGTAGATTCATTATAGAATAATTATTAAAACAGTTTTTCCTGTTTCTCTATAATTTTGACAGGGCTACCCGCAGAAAGTTTTTTCATTCCCGGTGTCTCTGTGACAATTAGATCGCTTTCTTGAAGACCTTTTTTAATAACAGCAAAGTCAGTCGTAATATGCTCAACAGAGATTTGACGGTATGCTACTTTACCCTCTTCTACAATCGCGGCATAATAAGCCCCCTGCTGTATCGAGACAGAAGAACTTGGAATAACATAAGCATCTTTTTTTCTAAATACAGCGACAGATGCCCGCGCAAACATTCCGGGCCTAAGAAGCTTTCCTGGATCAAGCACCCGCATACGCACATTAAGCGTCCGTGTTCTTTCATCCACTTCAGGAAACAGTATTTCTACATAACCAAAGAAAACTCTTGTCGGATAAGTATCTACTTTGATTTTTACTTTCTGTCCTGATTTAATCTTAAAAATATCTCTCTCTATGATCCCTGCCTCTACAAACGTATTATCCGGGTCTATAAACTTGCAGATCACATCATTAGATGTAATGAACTCCCCTACCTCTTTCTCTTTTTTACCTATAACACCATCCTGCGGAGCTTTTAATTGCAGCTTCTCTAATTTCAACTTGCTCAGCTCCAGCTCTTTATTGCTGACTGCTACTTTAGCTTTAGCAACATCGGTCTCAGCCTGCACTTGATCCAGCCTATCTTTGATAATTGCACCCAACCCATAAAGCCTTTTAACCGTCTCATATCTTTTAAGAGCTGCTTTATACTCTGCCTCTGAAGCCTGCAATTTTGCTTGTGTCCATTGGATCTCTAAATTAACATCTTTGGGGTCAAGAGCTGCAAGAAGATCATTCCTCTTAATCGCTTCGCCTTCTTTAAAATTGGCGCTCTTTAGCACACCGTTTGTTTCAAACTTAAGCTCAAGTATTGGAAGATTTCTAACTGTACCGGCCACGAATAACTCATCTGTAAAATCAACCGGCTTCAGCTCATAGGCTTTAATCGGAACTTCTTCCTGGGATTGCTGTGGAAATAGCGAAGAGATATCTTGAGGTTTCTTCTCTGTAGAGCTCTTCTTTTTTGGTCCTTCTATTAACCGCTCTTTTTCTCCTTGGGCTAGGGGCTTGTCATCTTTATCTTGAGAATTAAAAAGTCTCTGTACCCCTAAAAATAGAAAGGCTATGATAACTACGTTCACGACAATAAATACAATCTTTCTTGGAGCAAAAAACTGTCTTACTTTAGATAAATCTAAAATTTTTTTCATTGCATTATCTCCACATTATCTCCGATTCTCAAACCCTTAAAATTATCCCCGATGCCTTTTTCCAAATAACAGGCTGATGTCCCTTCCTCTATACGAGCAGGTACAAGCAAAGCATACTCTCTACCATTGCGATAGACTACAACCTTGCTTGATGAAGTCAAACCTTTCACATCTCCGATATTAAGAATAGCCATTCCATACTGATTGTTGACTCCAATTATTCTACCCTCTATACCTGTTAAAGCTGCCTCTTTCCTCTCTTTTTTAAAATCCGGGAGCAAGAAAGGAGTATAACTTGCACTGGTAGGGGAGTTCTCGCCAAAGTCCTCCCAAGCAGCTATTACCGGCCTGCTGGTTGTTAAACTTAAAAAGCTTTCAACTTCACATGCTTTAGAAAGACCAGAAAGAGCCATATAATAACCTATTAAAGCACGGTTATAATTTACTTTTTCGTTAGCATAATCTAAATATGATTGCATTAGTGCTGTTATATCCGCTTCTTCTATTTTCATCTTACCTTCTGTTACCTTTAATCGCTTATTCAAGAAATCCAGTTTATTCAAAGATGTTTCTATTTGAAAAAGAGAAGATATGTAATTTGCATAAGACTTACCAACTTCAGCAACAATAGTCTCTTCAGATTCAAGCTCTTCGTTTAAAGACTTAAGATGCTCTATTTGAGCGGTGCTTATATCCGCAATGCTACTCAATCTGTCTACCAAAGAAAACTCCGTTGATCTTGTAAGAGATTCGGTTGTCTCTGACAGACTAAAACCGCCTGCCGGTCTGCTCTGTTTTGTTACAGAACTACTCAATGTACTTGTACCTATAGGCTTCGTCACTTTTAACCCTACATACCAACTATCCCTGAAAACCTCATCTTCTGTTTCATAGCCTTCAGCCATCTGACCAATTTTACCCGTAAAGCTCACTCGACACCTATTTTTAGCTTTTGCTATCTGTTGATTTAAATTGTTAAAATGACTTACCAATTGCCTGATTCGCAGTTCGGAGCGTCTTGTCTTAGCAATCTCTAGTGCCTTATCCATATCAATGTTGACTCTTTCAAAAGGCAGCCAATTAACAAAATTTATCTCTTCATCTTCTGGTATATTTAAAACTTGTCTAAAAGAAAGTTCCGCTAAAGAGAGTTCTTTTTGAGCTGATATGAAAAAAAACTTGACCTGATGATAGGAGGATGTTAACTGCTTATACTCTAATTCTGTAATTAGATGCTGCTGATAGAGTACTTCTCCTAAAGCAATGATCTTGTTAGCCTCCTCAAGAAGCTTATTAAAAGTATCCCAGTTCATCCTATTCAACACAACATTGTAGTAGCTTCTTTTTAATTCCAAGGCATAATCGGCATAAAGCCTCTTATGTTCATAGAGCGAAAGTTCTTTGTTTATCTCGGCTTGCTCAATTTTATACCTTAATTCACCGCCATAAGATATAGGCTGCTCTAACTCTAATTCGTATGATTTCGAAAAAATACCAACATCTTCGACAGAAGTACCGATTGTATCGATAACTCTGATTATAGCGTTAGGAAAAAGCTGCCGCTTGGCCTCTCTTTGCTTGAGCTGTGCAAGTTCATATTGACTCTGGGCAACTTTTAGATCCCTGTAGTTTTCTGCTCCAATCTCTAACCATGGCCGCCAACCCCAGATTGCCTCCTGCCATTCTTGTTCATTTTTAGGACCAATACGCTTATTTGGCATAAAACTAAATGCTTTAGGAAGATCTGCTGCTTTATCCACAACTTTATCCACAAAAGCCTCTCTGATAGATGGAAATTTAATATCTATACTCTTTTTGTTTAACAGCACATCGTACTTACTCGTTTTGCTCATGGCAAACTTTATACCATCCACTTTCCCAGGCTTATCAGCAGTTGGCTCATAGCCTGGATAAAACTCCACTTCCACATATTCTAACCCAGGTAAGTCAATATCTGTTTTTAACTTATGCATACAAAGAATATTACTACCAATAAGATCAAAAAAAAGATATTGATTATCTTTAATCCAATATGCGAAATAAGTAGGAGATTGATTGAAATTAAATTTTAAAGTAAATACGCCATCTTGAAATACCTTTTCAATGCTATTCAAGCTAACCGTATCATCAGAATATGATACGGTTATTTGCAACAATGATACGGTTAGCAGTAACCATATCATAAATGATATGGATAGCTTTCTTGCTGCTACTTTTGAAACTAATTTATATATAACCATATCATAACCGTATCATTTAGAATTTCTCAAAAATAGCTTCTATTGTCAAGTAGAAAATGCCGCAAACAAAGGGATTGAACTGCAGATATTAGTCTGAAACCTGATTTATGTCGATTAAATAGTCCTGCCTTGCAAGGATATGAGCAACACGTTCAAGCTCTTTTATCAGTCTTTCTTTTTCCTTGGGATCTTTCAGGGGAGGGATTTTTATGACTATCTTGTTTTGCCCAAAGATTATACTTATCAATACATCTATTTCTCGTTCTTCAGGAGTCTTACTCTCTTCTTGAATATCCTGTTCGGTTTTTTCTTCTTCGCTAATAAATACATCTTCTTTTGTCTGCACCTTAATCCTAAGGCCGTATTTATGCGCAGGCAGATCCTCTCTCTGTCTATTTGCAGCATCTTTAAGAATTAAAGGTAGCGCCTCTTCTATCTCCCTTGCAATCCTCGCCACATCAACTGCATGTTCAATTTCAGAAACACCCTCCTCAAATTCTAACTCGATTGTCTCGATTCCAAAAATAGATTCCGGCATTATGTAGAGATAAAAATCGCTGCCCATGGGTGATACAATATCTCCTGCCTGCTGAGGAGCCATGTAAGGAAAATGATAGACTTCGCTCTCTATCTTCTTCAAAGGCGTATACGCAGATTTACCGTATTCACTCCCTAAACTATAATCCCAACTATTTTCATTACCCTGCGCAAAGGATATAGAGGACTGTAAGAACATGATAACCAAAAACAGAAAGCTAACTCTGAGGATCGAAACTCGCTTCAGAAAATATATGTTCATAGTTGCTATCTTAACAAACGGCGGCTTATAATGCTACAATTTTCAAGATTAAATATCAATGGCTTCTGGGTAGAAGACAGGGGCATTCTGAACTTGAAGATTATTATTATCACTCGCTGACCAATATTGAGCAAGAACATTGGTACGGGCTGCCTCATAGTCCATGCCTTGATTTATAACTTGTTCTGTAATCTCCTGGACTGCGTTGGCAAATTTTTCTGATGTTATATCACCTAAAATTCTTGCAACCTCTTCGTCTTGAAAAGCACGCCACATTACCTGCCCATATTGTATCGCATCTTCAAGTGAACCTTCGCCTAAAGTCAGGCTAAAATTCACCGATTCTATGGTAGCAAGCTTAGTCAAAGGATCATATTCTAATATTTTACTTATGGAAATTGTATTATAACTTACCGTTCCATCTTTGGATTCTATATGAGAAACGCTTAAAATCTCCGACGCTCTATCAAATTCATCGTATTGATAATATTGAAGAGATGTAGTAATTAAATCAGGAGATTGATCATCGTTAAAGCGTGTTATTTCAAGTACTTGAGGCATATATTCTATATCGCCATCTT
Organism: Candidatus Kaelpia aquatica; assembly: GCA_030765335.1. NCBI lineage: Bacteria > Pseudomonadati > Candidatus Omnitrophota > Candidatus Kaelpia > Candidatus Kaelpia aquatica. Next base: position 25,170 of record JAVCCU010000001.1, read on the forward strand.
CATTGACAGATAAATAAAACTCTTTTATATCAACAGTCTCTTCATAACTACGAGTATATTCTCCAAGCAAAGATTCAGTAACTTTTCTATGATAACTTCTAGTCTCTCTCAGATTAAAATCCATCTCCAAAACATTTTGATAAAAATTTGTAATAACTCCTGTCTCTAAATTTTCTATCTCCTGATACAATTTAACCACATAGCCAAATGCATTGGATTCTTTATTATTAACCCCCCACCACTGACCTGCATTTTCAAGATTCTTTACATAATTATAACTATCTTTATATACAACAAACTCTATTTCTGGGTTATCATCATCCTGCGCATATGTAGGCCTACTTGTTTTAGAAAATGTCCAATCCATAAAATGTTTCTCTTCATCTCTTAATGCAACCTGTATTGGTATCAATGTGTCCGGGCCGCCAAGTTTATCGTTTGATATGCTGTGATTAAAAGTTATTGAAAACTTTTTTTTCTCATGCTGACCAGATGTCTCTGCTATTCTTTTTAAAGCCTCTTCTATATCTTTATCTGTAACACCTTTTTGTTGTGTCGCATACTTCTCGATAAGCCGTTTTGCAATCTCTGCATTTGTTCCATTAAAAGATATTGCCCCATTCTTACCCACGCTTCTACTAGGACCAGCAGCCTTGATTGGAGCAAAAAATTGATCGATGCGCATTTTTTCAAACTCTCTGGTTCTATTTCTTGTGTAAGCAATCATCTGTAACGATGCGCTTAAATTTTGATAGCTACTGCGCACCTGTTCCCCTGATTTTTTTCCTATCAATAAACTCCTTATGTTCTCCTCTCTACTTTCTAGCTCTGCAAGAGATAATGCAACAGCGTCGGCGTAAACCTCCGCGGCTGAACTAGGCGATGACACACCCATAGGCTCCTCTTCCCCTGAACCACCATAGGCGTTTACATCCGCAGAGAACATACAACAGATAGATACCGTTATTAGGCCAAAAATTAATTCTTTTAAAAAGTCTTTTTTCTTGTTCATGATGCATTTATACCATATCTTTTACTAAAAAGCAAATAAGAGCATCTTATTTTAGATAAAAATCATCTATATAGCAACGTCCCGCTTCTATACTGGTATATCGTTTATCTATAAATATGTTTATTTCTACTATATTAGAGAATTTTTTATCTTTTAGACTATTTAGCGACATCTCTACCTTACCCCACTCACCAGAGATTTGAGAGCTCATCTTTGTGACTCTATTACCAAATTTATCTTCTATTGTGATCCCTACTATTTTAGAAAACCCTAGCGTTGACTCTCCTTTAATCCAAAACCCGAGTAAGTCATATCCGCTAAAATCATGCTCTGAAACATCTAACCACAAGCCTCCTACAAGATCTGCTCCAGACCTAAAATCATAATCAAGAGCTATGGCTTGACCTTCTTCTCCTATTCGGATGCGATCTTGGAGCTCAGCTTTGAAACTCACCTGCTTATCATCAGATACCGCCTCCCATGCTCCGCCCTTATATTCATCTGCATTAAAATCCTGCAAGATAAAGGCCTGCTCTTTAGGCTTTGAAAAGCCACCAGCTACATTAGTACAGCTATAGAACATTGTAGAGATAATTATTATACATATAGACTTTCTCATTGTTTTACCACAATCCGCGGTTCCTTGATGGAGTAACTGCCTATGCCATCACGATCACTGCCTTTAGGTACAACTATTTTGATGCTCTCTATGTCCGCAATTGCCTTAATCTCAAAAAGGACCAAAGGTATTAAGATAAGCGTAGGGCCCTTAAGTTTTGCATTTAATATTTTAGAGCGGCTTTTGTCTTTTAACCCAATCTGAATATCTAAAGACCTAGGCCCTTTTTTACTCGGCAAAACTACCATCTCTAGAGCATAGTCTTTGGCTTCTTCGCCAGGCATCTCCTGAGGTAAAAATATCTCACACTCCGGCATGCGCCTAGGTAAAGAGAAATAGCTTATACTTAGAACTCTGCTCTCTCTATCAATGCCGGCAGTCATAAAACCCAAAGAGCCTATCTTGGTCGTAATCCATCTTTTAGAGTCTTCCTGAAAAAGAAAGTCAAAACTATATGCAACCTTGGATTTAAAATCGAAATCAGGATACTCTTGGTGAAGTTCAGGATTAACTATAATGGCTTGAGGTAAAGTGAAGACGATGCTCTGGTTTTCTTCAGCAAAGCATAGAGAGCATAGAGCTAAAACAGTAACAAACACGCTGTTTTTTATTCCCATAATAACCTCATCAATATTCTAACATCTGCATAGAGATTTTACAAACCTCTATTACCATTTAACAATACAACCATCTCGCCCTTTAATTTAACTTGATTGCACTCTATACGCTTTAGGAGTTCTGATGTTTTACAACGTAGCAACTCTTCATAAATCTTTGTTAACTCTCTGGCTAAGCAGAGATCTCTATCGCCCATTACAGCTAAAACATCTCTTAATAGTTTTTCTATCCTGTGAGGACTTTCATAAAATATGATAGTCCTAGAATCCTCTCTTAAAGCTTCAAGTCTCTGCTTTCTTTTACCGCTCTTGCGAGGTAGAAATCCTTCAAAAGTAAATCTATCTGTAGCTAGACCTGAAGCTACTAATGCAGTTAAAAAGGCGCTGGGGCCAGGTATAGGTACAATATCTATACTGCATTTTAACGCCTCTTTTACAAGATAGAACCCGGGATCTGAGATCCCAGGAGTACCCGCATCGGAAATAAGAGCATAGGTAGCGCCCTCCTCTATCTTTTTTAAAACAGCTGGGGTCTTCTGCTCTTTATTGAAATCGTGAAAAGAGACTCTCGGAGTATCTATGCTATATCGATGGAATAATTTTTGAGCTCTACGCGTATCTTCACATAGAACAACCTCTACCTCTTTAAGAATCTCAAGGGCTCTAAGGGTAATATCCCCTAAATTCCCAATAGGAGTTCCGACCAAATAGAGTCTTCCTTTGCTGGACATTTGAAATAAAAGATTATTCTACAGTTACGCTCTTTGCAAGATTACGAGGCTTATCAACATCGCAGCCCTTTTTAAGCGCAATAAAATACGCTAAAAACTGCAGCGGCAGCGGAGTAAGCAGCACTGTGAGAGATTCTCGTATCTTGGGCATTTTAAGCGTTCTGAAACAGATTGATTCTGTTTCTAAATCATCCTCTGTTATAAGTCCTATCAGTTTCCCTTTTCTAGCTTTTATCTCAAGCATATTAGATAGCATCTTATCCCGCACTTTACCTGCAACAGATATGACCACCACTGGGAGCTGTTCTTCAATTAAAGCTATCGGACCATGCTTCATCTCCCCACCTGGATATCCTTCAGCATGAATATAAGATATCTCTTTCAGTTTTAAGGCCCCCTCTAAAGCATTGGGGTAATTGATTCCTCGAGCTAAGTATAGAAAATTTGAAGATTGATACAGCTCTAACGCTAAATTTTGGATGCTATCTTTTTCGGCAATTATCTTCTCTAAATAGAGCGGCACCTTTTTCAAGTCCTGTATATAGCTCTTTAAAAATCCGGCGTCCTTAGCAAAGCGCAAGCTGGCTAACTTTAAAGCTAAGAGCTGTAAGACCATAATCTGAGCCAAATATGCTTTAGTCGAGGCCACGCCTATCTCAGGCCCGGCAACAGTATAGAGCACTTGATCGGATTCTCTGGCAATAGTTGAGCTCTCCACGTTAACCAAAGAGAGCGTTTTAAAATTAAACTCCTTAGCAAGGCGCAAGCTGGCTAATGTATCTGCAGTCTCACCCGATTGGGATATAGATATAAAAAGCGTCTGCTCTTCAGGCACTGGATTTCTATACCGAAACTCACTTGAGGTGTCTACAGTAACTGCTATACCTGCCATATCCTCTATTAAGTATTCGGCAATTAGGCCTGCATGGTAGGCTGTACCGCAGGCAACTATTACAATCCGCTTTATATCCTCAAAAAAGCTATCTTTGATCGGCAATTCAACCTGATCCTGGCTTATATAATGTTTAATAATATTTTTTACTACCTCAGGCTGTTCGTATATCTCTTTAAGCATAAAATGCGAAAATCCATTTTTGCTAGCTAGAGATGTAGCCAATTTTAACTCTGAAGGATTTTTAAGCCTCTCTTTACCGTTAAAATCTTTAATAGAAAAGCCGTCTTCTTTTACTATTGCCATCTCTCCATCGTCCAGATATATGACGAGCTGGGCCTCATCTATTAACGCTGTTGCATCTGAGGCAAGATAGTAACCATCTTTACCTATGCCCAGAAGTAAAGGGCTTAACATTCTGGCGGCAATAATTTTATCCGGCTCTCTCTCAGAAACTACCATTAAAGCATAGCTGCCCTCCAGTCTTGGCAAAACCTGCCGCACGGCCTCTTCTAAATCATCTGCATAATACTCCTCTATAAGATGCGCTATAACCTCAGTATCTGTATCTGATCTAAACTTGTGGCCATTTTTCAAAAGTTCGGTTTTAAGCTTTTGGTAGTTTTCAATAATACCATTATGCACAATGACAATCTCTTCTTTACAGTCCAAATGAGGGTGAGCATTACACTCGTTGACCTCACCATGAGTAGCCCAGCGTGTATGCCCTAAACCTAAGCCGCCCTTCATATCTAATGATTTGAGATTTTCTTTTAATACTTCAACCTTGCCAGGCTTTTTGACGGTTTGAAATCTTCCGTTATTCAATACAGATATGCCGGCAGAATCATAGCCTCTATATTCTAAGCGCTCTAAACCTTTTTCAAGAATCTTAAGAGCATCTTTCTTGCCTAAATAGCCAACTATACCGCACATTTTTACCAGTACCCCCCTTTTTACCCGCTCCTTATCTTGCCGCTAATATTAACACGTCCCCAGCCGGGTTTGAACCGGCGCCGACGACTCGAAAGGCCGTTGTCCTAGGCCGCTAGACGATGGGGACTTCTTTTCTACTTAAATACCACTTTATTAAGTTTACCACTTTATCTCGATTTTGCAAATAACTCTCTATTTTTTAAAGTTACTACCTCTAAAAACCTTACTCATCTTCTTTAATAACCTTAGCAAAAGAGACAACTCGATCCTTGTCGGCCGTCCGGACAATGCGCACCCCCGAAGTGCTTCTGCCTATCTCCCTAATATCTTTTACGGAAGTTCTAACCACCTGTCCGCTTTGAGTCATCAAAACGATGTCGTCTTGATCACTCACGATCTCTGCCCCTATAACCTTACCTGTCTTGGTGGGCAGTTTCATATTTATTACACCTTTACCAGCGCGAGATTGTATCCTATAAGCCTTCACGGCTGTTCTTTTGCCAAATCCTTCCTCGGCAACTGTTAAAATGCTATCCTCTTCTTTAACGCAACACATGCTGACTACTTGATCTCCCTGAGCCAGCGAAATACCTTTAACTCCCTGAGCGCTGCGCCCAGTTGACCTAAGCTGCTTTTCTACAAAGCATATAGATTTTCCGTTCTTCGTCGCCAAAAAGACATTGTCTTTACCATCGCTGATTTTGGCGCAGATAAGAGAGTCTTTGCTTCTTAAGAAGATAGCGTTCACCCCGCCCTTGCGTGGTCTTTTAAAATCACTTAACTTCATCTTTTTGACAACACCAAAAGCTGTAGCTAAAACAAGAAATTGGTCGGAATCAAAATCTCTAACAGGGATAAAAGCAGTGACCAGCTCTTCGCTGTTTAAACTTAAGATATTGACAACGGCTTTACCCCGAGCCGTATGGCTGGCAGCAGGTATTTCATGTACTTTTAACCAATAAAGTCTGCCGCTATTGGTCAAGAAAAGCATGTAATCATGGGTAGAGGCAATAAACAGTTGATTGACGAAATCACCCTCTTTAAGATCCATCCCTATCACACCTTTACCTCCGCGCCGCTGACTTTTATATAAAGAGATAGACTGTCTCTTTATATAGCCCAGATTGGATACTGTAACAACCATATCCTCTTCCGCGATTAAATCTTCAACTTTAATCTCCTTAACCTCTTCTACGATATCGCTCATTCTCTCGTCGCCATACTTATCTTGCACCTCTTTAAGTTCTTCTTTTATTACTTCCATAATCTTCTTATCGCTATTAAGTAAACTTTTAAAATATTCTATCTTCTTTATAAGCTCTAAATATTCTGCCTCTAGTTTGCCTACCTCTAAGCGTGTTAATCTTTGAAGCTGCATCTCCAATATAGCTTGGGCCTGTATCTCTGTTAGTTTAAGGTTTTCAACCAGGCTCTCTTTTGCATCTTGCGTATTTTTAGCCTTTTTAATTAAAGCGATAACTTTATCAATGTTTGCCAAGGCCAGTTTTAGCCCTTCTACTATATGTGCTCGTCTCTCTGCTTTGACAAGTTCAAATTTTGTCCTTCTAACTACAACCTCTTTTCTATGTTGAACAAACTCTGCAATCAATTGTTTCAGCGTTAAGACTTGTGGCCTATTGTTCACAAGGGCAAGTAAAATAATTCCAAAAGAGACTTCCATCTGAGTATGTTTGTAAAGTTGATTCAGAACAACTTCAGAATGTTGATCCTTTTTAAGTTCTATCATAATGCGAATACCTTCTTTGTCAGACTCATCTCTTAGGTCAGATATGCCCTCTATTCTCTTCTCTTTGACCATGTCAGCAATCTGTTCTATGAGGTTAGACTTGTTTACTTGATAAGGTATCTCTTTGACAATAATAGCTTTTTTATTTCCTTTAAGCTGCTCAACCGCAGCTCGAGCACGGATCTTAATAATCCCTTTACCTTGGTTATAAGCGTCTCTTAACCCTTCGCTGCCATATAATATCCCACCTGTTGGAAAATCAGGCCCAGGAATATATTCTGTTAACTCTGTTATAGCAATATCAGGGTTGTCTATATAAGCAATTGTTCCGTTGATAACCTCTGTTAAATTATGAGGCGGTATGTTTGTTGCCATACCAACAGCAATACCTGAAGAACCGTTGATAAGAAGGTTAGGAGCTCTGCTCGGTAGGATGGTGGGCTCTTCTAAGCTTTCGTCAAAATTGGGCTTAAAATCCACTGTATCCTTTTCAATATCAGCAAGCAGCTCTCCGGATATCGCCGCAAGCTTAGCTTCGGTATACCGCATTGCCGCTGCCGAATCACCGTCTACAGAGCCAAAGTTACCTTGGCCATTTATGAGAGGATAACGCATAGAGAAGCTCTGCGCCATACGTACTAAAGAATCGTAAACAGCTGTATCACCATGGGGATGGTATTTACCTAAAACCTCTCCGACTATACGAGCGGATTTTTTGTAAGGTTTATTAGACTCTAAGCCCAACTCTTTCATAGCAAACAGTATTCTTCTATGAACAGGCTTAAGCCCGTCTCTTGCATCTGGTAAAGCCCTTCCCACAATTACGCTCATTGCGTAACTCAGATAAGAGGCTTTCATCTCATCTTTAATATCTACGTGTTTTATATTCTGCTCTCTAGCGTACATATCTTTCCTCTCTTTTTAAAAGCTATACATCTAAATATCTTATCTCGTGAGCATGTTCCTGGATAAAATTCCTCCGGGGTTCAACCTGATCACCCATAAGTGTAGTAAAAATATTATCCGCTTCCACGGCATCTTCTATGGATACCTGCACTAAGGTCCGGACATCGGGATCCATAGTGGTCTCCCAAAGCTGGCTAGGGTTCATCTCGCCTAAACCTTTGTAACGCTGTATCTGCAAACCTCGCTTACCCTGACTTTCGATATTTTCTAACAGCTCCTGTAAAGAAAAAAGCTCTGTTGTTTCATTGTTTTTTAACACAAAAGGCGCTTTGCTTTGAGTCTTTTCTTGGGCAGATTTAAAATAGTCTTGAGGACTGAACCCGACCTTGATAAGCTGTTTTAGCTGTTTTGCAAGATCCATCTCTTCCCAGATTTCTATGACCTCCAAACCTCCTGTATTAGAGAAATTCTTTTCTTCGATATCAAATTCAATATCTCTCTTTAATTTTTTTTCTAATGAAGCAATGTATGCACTAAGCTCTTCATCTGTAGATAACAGTTGCTCTTCTTTTTTAAATCTTACCCTATAAAGCGGCAGAGTCTCTTTGCTGCTATCCCAATGCTTAATGTAGTCTCTTGCATCGATGCCGCGCTTTTGAATTAATTTGGTAATCCGCCTGATCTCAACAAGAAGAAGCAAGAGGCTTAACAGTTTATTTCCAGAAACTTTCTTACTGTTTTTTGCATCTAAAGTATACCCTTCCATGCCAAGCTCTAAAACAAACTGGGCCATCTCATCTTCGGTTTGAATATATTTTTCACGCTGCCCTTTTTTAATCCTATAGAGCGGCGGCTGTGCAATATATATGTGTCCGTTTTCAAGCAAGGCAAGCATTTTTCTGTAAAAAAATGTCAAAATTAAGGTTCTGATATGAGAACCGTCGACATCTGCATCACACATAAGAATTATGCGATGGTAGCGCAGTTTTTCAATGTTAAACTCATCTTCAATGCCGCTGCCTAAAGCACTGATGATAATTTGAATCTCATTACTCTTTAAAACTCTATCTAAGCGCGCTTTTTCTACATTGAGAATCTTACCTTTTAAAGGCAAGATGGCCTGAAATTTTCTATCCCTCGCCTGTCGGGCTGAGCCGCCAGCAGAATCTCCCTCTACAAGGTAAATCTCACAAAGTCGAGGATCTTTTTCAGAACAATCTGCAAGCTTGCCAGGTAAACCTCCGGCTATATCTAATGCACCTTTTCTCCGTGCTAATTCTCTAGCCTTACGCGCAGCGTTCCTCGCTCGAGAAGCAAGCACTGCTTTAGCGACAATCTTCTTTGCTGTAGAAGGATTCTCTTCAAAAAACCCGCCTAAATGCTCATTTATCATAGACTCTACAATACCCTGGATATCACTATTACCTAGTTTGGTTTTAGTCTGGCCTTCAAATTGAGGATCGGGGATTTTCACGCTGATTACTGCAATTAATCCTTCTCGTACATCGTCTCCTGAAGGTAAAGTCTCATCATCTTTAATCATCCCTTTGCTTCTGATATAGCTATTGATTGTTCTAGTTAAAGCTGAGCGAAACCCTGAGACATGCGTTCCTCCTTCGATAGTATTAATATTGTTAACAAAAGAGAAAATATTTTCGTTATAACCATCGTGATACAATAAAGCAACCTCAAGAATAAGGGTGTCTTTTTTAGTTTCAAAATAAACAGGCTTACCATGTAAAGCATTTTTGTTTTTAGAGAGATATTCTACAAAGCTGACAATACCTCCTTTAAACATAAACTCTACATCTTGACTTGTTCTTTCATCTTCTAATATGATCTTTAAGCCTTTATTAAGAAAAGCTAATTCTCTTAATCTGTTGGCAATAATGTCGAATTTAAATTCTGTAGTCTCTTTAAAAATATCTGGACCAGGTGCAAATGTAATTTTGGTTCCGGTTTTCTTACTATTTCCTATCGTAGTCAGCTTTGTTGTTGGTTTACCATGCTCGTACCTCTGATGATAAACCTTGCCGTCTCTTCTAATCTCCGCCTCCAGCCACTCTGATAAAGCGTTGACCACGGAGACGCCAACACCATGTAAGCCGCCTGAAACCTTATAAACCCTGGCATCAAACTTACCGCCAGCGTGGAGAGTAGTTAAGACAACCTCTAAAGCAGCTTTCTTCTCTGTTTTATGTCTATCAACAGGAATACCTCTACCATTATCTATAATTGTAATACTGCCATCGGTCTGTATGCGAACCTTAATATTGTCGCAATACCCCCCCATCGCCTCGTCTATACTATTGTCAACTACTTCATACACCAGATGGTGCAAACCACGTATAGAGGTATCACCGATATACATAGCAGGTCTTTTCCTAACAGCTGCAATGCCTTCTAAAACCTGGATGTTAGTTGCGTCATACTTCTCTTTTTGCTGCTTTTTTTTAGACTCTTCTTTTTCTTTCATCTTCCCACTCTGAATTTTATCTCCTCTATAATTCCCTGTTTAAAAAAATCTGCCAATCCCTCTTTAATCTGTTCTATTTTTAGAGAACAAACATACATCCAATCGCTATCATCGACATCTATATAAAGAACTCTCTTGTTTAATGCACCTGGCTTTGCGTGTTCTACAAAACTCTCCGCAATCTTGTTCCAGGCTGCAATTATTTTACCGCCTTCTGTGTTTTTATTTTGAATCTCCTCTAAAACACTTTTCAGTTCTTGCTCTAAAGGGTTATCACTCATTTTTTATATTAACTGCATAGGCAAAACGAGATAGAGATAAGTAGATCCCAGCCTAATGATTCCAGGCTTATCCACTCCGTTTAATTCAAATATTACCTCGCTCTGATCTATGTTTTTCAAAATATCCAATAAATATTGAGGATTAAAACCTATTATTGTTTCCTCTCCTTTATAGTCTGCTTCTAGCTCTTCACGTCCCTCCCCTAATTCGGGAGTCACTTTTGATATTACAACCTTATCTTTATAAACCTCGAACTTAATGGCAACTGATTCAGTTGTTGTCATAAGATTGGCTCTCTTGATGGCTTGAAAAAAATCTTTTGTATTTATTTTTAATCTATTATTGCTCTCTAGAGGTATTACCTCCTCATAATTAGGAAAGTCCCCCTCTATAAGGCGTGTAATTAGTTCTGTACCGGGTAAAGAGAATGCTATTTGGTTGTTTTTCTCGGAGAGACTTATAGTTAAATTATTTTCTGATTTTTCGCTCATTTTTAATAACTCCGATACTGCTTTTTGAGGAACTATATATTTCCCTGACCATCCTGTTTTAATGCTCTCCTGACAGAGTGCAAGTCTTCTGCCGTCACTTGCTACAAGCTTTAAAGAGTCTTCATTAAAATCAAACAGGATGCCGTTTAAAACATACCTTGTCTCTTCTTTTGAACAAGCAAAATAAGTCTTCGATATCATTGAAGCAAGTTTTTTTGCATCTATTTTAAAACTTTTACCTTCTATTTTTGGAATATCAGGATACTCCTGAGGTGAAAAACCTAATAGTTTAAAATAACATTTTTCTCCTCTTAATACGACTCCAAAATTTTTTGTCTCTTCTATTAATATATCGTCAGATGGTATCTCTTTTAATATGTCGTAAAATTTTTTTCCTAGAGCCGTAATCTTACCCGGTTGTATTACCTCCACGGTTATTTTTTTTCTAATACATATCTCAAGATCTGTAGCTGTGATAAATAGTTTATTGTCTTTTGCTTCTAATAATAGATTGGATAGAATTGGTAATGTTGATCTTGTAGGTATTGCTGCTATTACATCTTGTAAGTGTTGGGTTATCTCTGCTCGATCTACACGTATCTTCATAAAACCTCCTTTATCTACATACTCTTTAATAGTAGTTTCTTTTAAGATAGTAGTCTGTAGTAGTGGTTGTTGAAAAGTGGAAAACTAATAAAACAATTATAAGTTAAGCCAACTATTCATCCACAACTATATGTTATTTAAAAGTGTACAACCTTTTGTTAACCATGTTTTACTATTAACTATCCACATATCCACAGGTTATCCACAGCTAAACTACAGGTTTTTATCTATTTTATGCTCCAAGTTATCCACAATATTCTTTAAATCAGACTCTCTACTCTGTTTTATTTTTTGTATTGCATGCATAATTGTAGTGTGATCTCGGCCCCCAAAAGCTTGACCTACATCGTTTAGAGATAAATCAGTATATTTTCTAGCAAAAAATATTGCTATTTGACGCGGTAGTACAATATTTTTTTTACGCGACTTACTCTTTAAGTCTTCGACTGATAAATCAAAAAATTGTGCCACTTTATTTTGAATATAAGGTATTGATATCCTGCCCTCTTCCTCTTCTACCATATCTTGTAATACTTTTTTTGCCAAAGCAATATTAATCTTCTCTTCTATTAAAGTAGAGTGTGCCACTACTCTAAGCAATGCACCTTCTAACTCCCGGATATTTGAAGATATTTTCTCTGCAATATAAGAGATAACATCTTCCGGTATTAATAGTTTTGCATGCATTACTTTTTTCTTTAAGATTGCCATACGAGTTTCATAGTCCGGTTTTTGTACATCAACAACTAATCCCCAATGAAACCGCGAGACCAACCGTTCTTCTAGGTCCGGGATCTCTTTAGGTGAGCGGTCGCTAGAGATTACTATCTGTTTGTGGGAGTCATAAAGCGCGTTGAAGGTATGAAAAAACTCTTCTTGCATCCCTGTCTTGCCTGCTAAAAATTGTATATCGTCTATTAATAAAAGATCAACACTGCGATAGCGTTCTCTAAACTTTGCAGTACTTCTATTTTGTATTGCTCCTATAAGCTGGTTAGTAAACTCTTCAGATGATATATAGTGGACTTTGAAATCGGGATAGCGATCAATAATTCCATGGCCCATAGCATGGAGCAGGTGGGTTTTCCCCAGACCTACCCCGCCATATAGAAACAACGGATTGTAAGCTTTTGCAGGCGACAAGGTAATTGCAAAAGTTGCAGCGTGTGCAAGTTTATTGCATTCTCCAACCACAAACTCTTCAAACGTATTCTTAGGGTTAAGCTTCTCCAATATTTTTTTGGATATTAATCGCGTTGTGTTTTTTGGCGCATCTTTATGGCTTAGCGCTAAGTCTTTCTTTTCAGCTCCTTTGCTCGGCTCTTTAATAGAAAGCTTAATTTTGAATTCTACCCCAGTAGTCTCTTTTAAGAAAAAAAGAATTTTATCCATATATCTTTCTTGGATCCAATTGCTGAAGAACATATTGGGCACAATAAGCTCCATTGTGTTTTCAGAGAGGACTTTAACTTCAAGAGGTTCTATCCAGAATTTATATGTATGACTGCCGAATTCTTGAATCAGCCTTTGCTCCACTTCTTCCCAAAAAGAGACATCTTGTTTCTGCATAAGCAGTAATTATAACAACCGATAGATAGTGTTGCAATATTTAAGTTGCTTTAAGCGGGTACTTTTTTTATAATAATCCAAATAGTAGGAGGTAATTAGCTATGAAGAAAAATTTAAAGCCGGTTTCCAATTTAAAAAGAAAACGAAAACATGGTTTTTTGAAGAGGAACTCTACAAAATCTGGGCAAGCAATTCTTGTTAGAAGGAGAAAAAAGGGACGTGCCCAAATTGCGGTTTAATGGATAAGCGCTTTAGCCCTCTTAAGAGGGAGAGAGAGATTCAGGCGGTTTTTTTAGAGCGTAAGCGGTTCAGCAGCAAGAACATTATCCTTTATTATAAACCAAGATTAGATAATAATGTTAAAGTCACTTTTTTTGTGCCTAAAAAAATATTTAAACGGGCCTGGGATCGCAACAGAACTCGGAGAATATTGCGGGAAATTTTTAGAAATTATACTTGGACTAGCAAAGGATTGGATATTATATGCATTGTCAGAACGCTAGAGCGGAAGATGTTGAGGTTCAAAGAGATAGAGCCTCTCTGTCTGCCCTTATTAAAAAAGATAGTTTAATCTTCATTATAGTTGTTATTAGATTCTATCAATATCTATTAGCACCGCTCTGGACTTCAAAGTGCCGTTTTTACCCGACATGTTCTAATTATTCTATTCAAGCACTGCAGGAGAAAGGTTTTGCAAAAGGGATTTGGTTAACCGTAACAAGAATATTAAGGTGTAACCCCGTTTTTCCTGGGGGGTATGACCCTGTGAGGTGATAAGAGATGGAAAACAATAAGAGGATACTTCTTGCAACAGCGTTGGCTTTTTTGGTGATGCTTGCTTACCCCTATTATGCAAAAAGATATATGCCGCAGCCGTCGCACGGTGTAGTCTCCTCAGAGTCAGATGTTTTTATGGCAGAGGAAGATCCAGGAGTTGTTGGGGTATATGATACGGTTATCAGTGATGATACGGTATATGATACTGTTATTGAAAATCAAGAGTTAAAAATTGGACTTAATACTCAGTCTGGAGTAGTTAGGTCGATAGAAATAAAAGAAGGATTAGAGCAGATTAGTCTTTACCCTTTGCAAGATAAAGGGTTAGGGTTGTTGATACCAACCGTATCAACCGTATCATTTGAAAAAAGTAAGAGCTATGATACGGTTGGTATGGTTCTAACTGCAGATGGTGCTAGAAGAGAGTATAGCTTAAACAAGCATCTTTTTGTCTTCAATGCAGCAGGAGAATCTCAACTACTCTTTTATATGCCTAGTAAATACGATGTCTCTATGCGCGAGTCTCGTTATTTGCGGATTATGGTAAAAGATGACCAGCAGAATACCGAGAGCATTAAGATCGGAAGCCTCTTAAAGAAGAAAAGATTTTTTAATTCCGTAGATTGGTTTGCCATCTCTTTTCAGCATTACTCTATTCTCTTTGATCCTAGCCAAGGCGTGGATCTAGAAATAAAACCTTCAAGCAATCAAGAGGGGTTCTTTTTCGTTATAAAAGGAAATACAGAGGATATCGAGGTTTTAACATATATAGGACCTAATTCTAAGCCGATATTGTCTTCTTACGATGATAATTGGTTGGATTTGCTAAATTACGGTAAGTTAAATAATGTAGTAAAAAGTTTGCTAGGCATATTTTATAGGGCCTCTCGTAATTATGGTGTGGCCATTATTATGCTAGCGCTGCTATTAAATCTTATCTTTGCTCCTTTAACATTAAAATCCCAAAAATCTATGAGAAGGATGCAGAGCTTGCAGCCTCAGATGCAGGAGCTGAAAGAGAAGCATAAAGATAATCCTCAAGCTGTAAATAAAGAGATGATGGAGCTTTATAAGAAGCATAAGGTCAATCCTATGGGCGGTTGTCTCCCCATGGTCTTGCAAATCCCGGTTTTTATAGCGCTGTATAACACCTTGATGCGCAGCTACGAACTAAAGAATGCATCATTTTTATGGATTAAAGACCTCTCTGTTCCTGATAGGCTTTTTATGCTTTCTAAGAGTCTGCCTTTAATGGGTAATGAAGTTAATTTACTGCCTATTTTGATGGCGGCATTAATGTTTGTTCAGCAGAAGTTTTCTCCTACGTCTAAGGCCTCTAGTAATAGCGCTATGCCTAACATGTGGTTCTTGCCCATTATCTTTGGGGCTATTTTTTATAAGTTCCCAGCAGGATTAGTCTTGTATTGGTTTACTAACTCACTCTCTATGCTTGTTTTGCAAAGCATGCATAAAAAGTGATTTTCACGTGAAAAATGATAATTGCAATATCAAATCAGAAAGGCGGCGTTGGTAAGACTACCACTGCCATCAATCTAAGCGCAGCCCTGGCCTCCAAAGGTGCCGGTAGAATTTTGCTGATCGACTTTGATCCTCAGGCTAATGCAACAAGCGGTGTTGGTGTAGCCAAGGCAGAATTAAGCAAGTCTATATACGACTTTATATGTTCAGATGCCGGCGAAGAGGTTATTCTAAAAACGGCAATACCAAATCTCTCTCTCTTACCTTCGACAATCGGTCTTTGCGGAGCCGAGATAGAACTTATCGAGAGTGAGGAGCGGGAATTTAAGCTCAAAAACAAAATGGCTGCTCTTTCAAGCCAATATGACCATATTATCATCGATACTCCGCCATCGCTAGGTATCCTGACAGTCAATGCTCTTGTAGCGAGTGAACGTGTGATTGTCCCCGTACAGTGTGAGTATTATGCCTTAGAGGGGCTTATCGATTTTTTAGGTACACTAAACCTTATAAAAGATAGATTGAATCCTTCGCTTGACATTTTAGGGATTTTGCTTACAATGGCAGATTATAGAACTAATATTGCTCGTGATGTGGAAGAAGAGATACGCAATAACTTTAAAGAGCAGGTTTTCCACACAGTTATCCACAGAAACGTGCGTTTGGCTGAAGCTCCAAGCCATGGCCTGCCGATAGAGCTATACGATCCTAAATCAGCAGGAGCGTTGCTATACAAAGAACTTGCGGATGAGGTTTTATTAAGAGTAGGAGGAGTTCATGGAAAAGAAGAGAGGTCTGGGCAAGGGGATATCAGCTCTTATTCCGGAGAAGAGCGCCAAGAGTTCCAGCCGCTATAAAGATATTGAGATTGCTAAAATCACGCTCAACCCATATCAGCCTAGAAAAGAGTTTTCTAAAACCGAATTACTCCATCTTCAGCAATCAATCGCAAAAGACGGCCTCTTGCAGCCCATAGTAGTTGTAGAGGAAGGAGAGTCTTTTAAGCTCATAGCTGGAGAGAGGAGGCTTAGGTCGGTACAGAGCTTAGGCTGGGAACGCGTCGCAGCTTTAGTTCTTCATAATATAGAGGAGGTTGAGCTTCTAAGAAAATCGCTCGTTGAGAATGTACAGAGAGCAAATCTCAATCCCATTGAAGAGGCTCAAGCTTATAAGAGGTTGATGGATGATTACGGGTATTCTTTAGAAGAGACTGCAAAAGAGGTCGCAAAGGATATCTCAACCGTGTCAAATGCTGTACGACTGCTTGCGCTTCCTGAGAATATACAGAGAGACTTAAGTCAAGGATTGATCTCTCCTGGCCATGCCAGAGCTTTATTGATGTTGGGGAAGGGTTCACAGATGCAGAGTTTTGCCGATAAGATAAAGTCTGAAAAGCTGAGCGTTAGGGAAGCTGAAAAAAGAGCTAAAATGAAAAAGGGCAAACTTGTCCTAGAGCCTAACCTCAAAGCAGCGCTAGAGGAGCTGCAGCGGAAAATAGGCTCTAAAATTAATGTTGAGATCAAGAAAAGAGGCGGGAAGATAGAAGTTCTTTTTATGGACAATGAGGATCTCCAGAGAATAGTGGCAGTGCTTTTAAACAGGGAGGCATAATATATGTTAAACCAAGCCTTAGTGCTGATTAAACCGGATGGTCTTAAGAAATCTTTAACAGGTAATATTCTCACCAGATTATCAGAGACAAAGCTTGAGATTATAGCGGCTAAGATAGTTAGGGTATCTAAAGAGCTGGCCGAAAATCATTACCAGCATCTTAAGGACGAACCCTTTTTTCAAGAGTTAATTCAATACCTTCAAGGTGAGCTCCATCAGAGAAAAAAGGTGATGGCTATGATATACTGGGGTGAAGATGCATTAGCAAAAGTGCGTGATATCGCTGGAGCAACTAATCCTGAAGAGGCTAGCCCAACTTCTATTAGGGGTCAGTACGGCCGCATTACTACAAAAGGCCTTTATGAAAACGTCGTCCATGCTTCTTCTAATGCTGAAGAGGCGGAGAGAGAGATAAAACTGTGGTTCCAACCCGATGAGATAATCTTTGATCTCTATGCCACTAAGAGAGTGGTATTAAAAGAAGAAGGAGCGAGGGTGTGGGCATGAAAAATCAAAACAAAATAAGGAGCATGACTGGTTTTGGAAAAGGGAGCGTCAGGAGCGATAGATGTTCTTGTTACTGTGAGATTAAGAGTGTTAACCATAGGTATTTAGAGGTTAACACTAAAATGTCAGACGAGTTTGCAAAGATAGAGTTAGAGATTAAAAGAATTGTTAAAAATCAGATTTCCCGCGGTGCAGTCTATCTTAATCTTAGTTTTGTCTACGAGGAGGGCATGGACCTTAAAATTAACGACCGCCTATTTAAAAAACTTCTTACACTTGAAAGAGAGATTGAAGCTAAGCATGGCATAGCACAGTCTCTTAATATTCATTATATCTTAAGTTATCCCGGAGTAATAAGGCAGGCCCGTCCTGATATCTCATCAGCTGAAAAGAAAAGACTTGTTATTGAAGCCCTTAAAGATGCGTTGACATCATTGATGGCTAGCAGGGACAGAGAAGGCGGGGCGCTGCAAAAAGATTTGTTTATTTGTTTAAACAAGATAGAGAAGAACCTTCAAATTGTAAATTTAACAGAAAAAACGAGAGAAAATTCTCTCTCAAAAAAGATGCAGAAAGAAGCAGTCCGGATGCAGCATGCTCAAAGTACGGCATCTTTGCCAGCCCTAGCGTCTGTTAATGAAGAGATTGTGCGCCTTACGACTCACATCAAAACTCTTCGCAAACTTATAAATAAAGGCGGAGTCGTGGGTAGAGAGCTCGATTTTTTGGCCCAAGAGATGAATCGAGAGGCCAATACTATATCAGCAAAAGCACTCTCTTCTAAGACAGCCTGTTTTATCGTACAGATTAAAGCGGAGATCGAAAAAATAAGAGAGCAGTCTTTGAATATTGAATAAGGGAGACCTAAAATATGAAGGCTCTAAATGTCGGATATAATAATACAGTATCTTTAGATAAGATAGTTGCCGTAATAAATGCGGATTCTAAGCCTGCGCGCAGGTTAAAAGAGCGGGCAGAGCGGGAGGCCAGACTTATAGATGCTACCAGCGGGCGGAAAACAAGGTCCTGCCTTATAACCAGCAGCAACCATTTAGTGCTCTCAGCTTTAAATACTCAGACAATTTCACAGCGTATAAATGAATAGAAAAGCAAAACTGTTTATTATCTCGGGTCCATCCGGCGCAGGTAAGACCACGATTGCTCGGAAGCTCTTTCAAGAAGTCGAAGGATTAGCCAGGAGTATATCTTGTACAACAAGAGAGAGAAGAGAGGCAGAGAGAGACGGTATAGATTATAGGTTTATTAATAGCGGCAGATTTCAAAACCTCATTAAAGAGAATGCTTTTCTTGAATGGGCCATAATACTAAAGAATTACTACGGGACGCTAAAAGATGACGTAGAGGCTCAGATAGCCGGAGGTAATGATGTTTTGCTTTGCATAGACGTACAGGGGGCGGCGCAGGTTCTTAAGAAAAAGTCTGATACGGTAGCGATATTTGTAATGCCGCCCGACATAGAAGAGCTGCGGGCTAGGCTGCTTAAGAGAGGGGAGAGTAAAAAAGAGATTGAGAAGCGAATAGGTTTAGCCAGTAAGGAGATTAAAAGAGCTCCTCACTATCACCATGTTGTGTATAATGGTGTTTTACATCAAGCCGTAGATTTGGTAAAATCTATAGTTTATGCGGAACGTCAAAAATGATTAGATAGTTTAAAAGGAGGAGTCAAGATGTCTTATGTAAAACTGGATGATATAAGAGGTAATATAGAGAGTATATATAAGGCTGTTATAATAACGGCTCAAAGAGCTGTAGAAGTATCTGAAGCTATGGCCAATCAGAAATTGGTTACAAAGCAAAAGCCGACGAGTTTTGCTATTCATGAACTTCAGGAAGGGAAACTTAAATACAAAAAAGTAGGATGAAAACTGTTTTACTGGGCGTAACAGGCAGTATTGCAAGTTATAAAGCAGCTGATATAGCTTCTAAATTAACGCAGCAAGGCTGCAAAGTCTATGCTCTACTAACAGAGAACGCAAAGAGATTTATCACGCCACTTACATTTAAAGCGCTGACAGGTCAGGAGGTCTTTGACGATATGTTTAAAGAGCGTCAGACTCACATATCGTTGGCAGAGGAAGCTGACTTAATTCTTGTTGCGCCTGCTTCAGCCGGCTTTATATCTAAACTTGCTTCAGGGATTGTCTCTGAGTTACTACAGCTTACTATAATATCTTCTTCAGCCCCTCTTTTGATATGTCCTGCTATGAATGAAAATATGTATCGTAACTCGATTATACAAGAGAACATTGCAAGGCTAAAAAAACATGGCTATAACTTTTTGGGTCCTGATAAAGGATGGCTAAGTTGTGGGAATACCGGAGAAGGCCGGCTTTGCGACATAGAGGATATTTTAAAGAAATCTTTAGAATTACTAAAATGAATCTCCTTATTTCTTTTGGCCCCCTTAAAACATATATTGATGATGTCCGTTGCATAACCAATAATTCTAGCGGTATTATGGGTTATAGGCTTGCCGGGGAAGCCTTACGGCGTAAATATAATGTAAAGGCTGTAGTGGGGTCGACAAATTTACGGCCGCTTAAAGGGTTAAAAGGCTGGATTGAAGTTGAGAGCCACTCCGGACTTAAAAAGGTGATGGATAAGGAGTTTCAATGGGCGGATATTATTATTATGGGAGCTGCTGTCTGTGACTTTATGCCCCTTAAAAAGAAGAGCGGTAAGATCAAGAGATCTAACGCAGGTTTAAACTTGCAGCTCAAAGCGACCAGCAGTATAATAGGCTCCCTTTCCAAAAAGAGAGGGCGCAAGGGGAAATTTTTAGTCGGGTTCTCTCTAGAGAGTGAATATTTTATAGCCCGCGCTATTGATAAACGCAGCAGAGATGGTTTAGATATGACCTTGGCATTCTATTTAGACAAAGACAGCACGCCTTATGGAGAGAATCATTGTGAATCTGCGATTGTGGCAGAAGATTTTATAATTAAAATGCCTGTTTTAGATAAAACTATTTTAGCAAAGCGTGTATTAGATATTTTAGATAAACGGTACATTTAATTTAGAATAAAAAAATAATGGCGGCGTAGCCAAGCGGAAAGGCAGTGGTCTGCAAAACCACTATGCAGCGGTTCAAATCCGCTCGCCGCCTTTAAAAAATTGAGATAGAGCCTTGCAGGTGACAAGAGAGGCTTTATTTGATACTATATTGAATTAAGGAATTTTAAAAATGGGATTTTTGCCGGGATGGCGGAATTGGCAGACGCATCGGACTTAAAATCCGATGTTCCGTGAGGGACGTGCCGGTTCAAGTCCGGCTCCCGGCATATTTGTACATCATGGGCGGTTAGCTCAGTTGGCTAGAGCGCCACGTTGACATCGTGGAGGTCACAGGTTCAAGTCCTGTACCGCCCACCATATAGCAGAGAAGTAGAATAGATTATAAAAATTATGGAAGAGAAACTTTTAAAAATTCGCCACAGCAGCGCCCATATAATGGCTGATGCCGTACAGCAGTTGTTTCCAGCTGCCAAGCTAGGTATCGGTCCGGCTATTGAAAATGGGTTTTATTACGATTTTGATTTAGAGTATAGATTAATTCCGGAGGATCTTGAAAAAATTGAGAAAAAGATGGAAGAGATTATAAACAGTAAGCATCTTTTTACGCAGAGCTCTCTATCTAGAGAGGAAGCCCAAAAATTATTTAAGGAGAGAGGAGAGGATTACAAGCTGGAGCTGTTAAGCGAGCTAGAAGATAGCAAGATAAGTATATATAGACATGGAGATTTTAGCGATCTCTGTAAAGGGCCTCATCTTGAAAACACATCTCAATTGGGAGCATTTAAACTGCTTTCAATAGCAGGTGCCTATTGGAGAGGAGAAGAGTCCAACAAAATGCTGCAGCGTATATACGGCGCTGCTTTTGTGACTAGAGAGGAGCTAGAAGAACATCTTGAGAGATTAAAACAGGCTGAAGCTAGAGACCATCGTAAGCTGGGTAGAGAGCTCAAGCTTTTTACGTTTTTTCCTCAAGCCGGAGCCGGGCTTGTCTTCTATCTTCCTAAAGGGTGGATGCTGAAAAAGACAATAGAGGATTATATATTTAAAAAACATCTTCAGGCAGGATATGAGATTATTCAGACTCCTCAAATATTAAAATCTGATGTTTGGAAGCAGTCTGGTCATTATGATCACTATAAAGAGCACATGTATATATTTGAAAGTGATGGAGTAGAATATGCAATCAAGCCGATGAACTGCCCAGGTCATATAATGATCTATCAGGCGCAGCGGCATAGTTACAGAGAGTTGCCGCTCCGTTTCTTTGAGGCCGGGACAGTATATAGGCATGAGAAGACCGGAGTTTTACACGGCTTATTGCGTGTCCGGGGCTTTACTCAGGACGATGCTCATATCTTCTGTCGCGAGGATCAGCTTGAAGATGAGATAAAATCTGTGATCAAATTTATGCAGGATATTATGCTGGATTTTGGTTTTGAAAAACTCAAAATAGAACTCAGCACTCGCCCTAAAGATTCAATCGGCACAGATGAAGAGTGGCAGAAAGCTACAGTTGCTCTTGAGAACTCACTTAAGGATTTAGAGCTTGATTATGAGACTTGCGCTGAAGAGGGTGCATTTTATGGTCCCAAGATTGATATTAAACTTAAAGATGCTATAGGACGTTTATGGCAATGCGCTACCATTCAATGTGATTTTGCAGGACCAGAAAGATTTGATTTAACCTATGTTGGAGAAGACGGAGGACAGCATCGTACTATAATGTTACATAGGGCTATTCTTGGAAGCTTGGAGCGTTTTATCGGTACTTTGATAGAGCATTATGGCGGGGATTTCCCTCTCTGGTTAGCCCCGGAGCAGGTAAGACTATTGCCGATTTCTGAAAAATTTCTTGCATATATGGTAGAATTGAAGAGAATATTAGAACAAGAAGGAATAAAGGTAACAATGGATTCCAGGTCTGAAACGCTTGGTTATAAGATAAGAGAGGCAGAGTTAGAGAAAGTACCCTATGTTTTAATAGCTGGAGGAAAAGAAGAGGTTGCCGGAACAGTTTCAGTGCGATCTCGCAAAGGGAAGGAGGAGAGTGTTATGGAGATAGAGATGTTAATAGTTAAATTAAAGGAAGAGATAAGTGGCGCAACCTTATAAGAGGAAGTTTGATAACAGGAGACGTATCAGGATTAATGTTAATAGATTGATTCGGGCAGAGCGAATACGAGTTATAGATGCAGATGGAACACAGATTGGTGTTGTTCTATTGGAAGAGGGATTAAAGATTGCCCAGCAGAGGGAGTTAGATTTAGTAGAGATCTCTTCAGGAGCTTCGCCGCCGGTCTGTAGAGTAATGGATTTTAACCAATATAAATATCAACAAGAGAAAAGAGCTAAAGAAGCTAAAAAGAAACAGAAGCAGGTGCATTTTAAAGAGATCAGGTTTAAGCCTAGAATAGAAGAGCATGATTATCAAGTTATTCTTAAAAGGGCTCGCAAATTTTTAGAACGTGGAGATCGCGTTCGAGTAAGGGTTTTCTTTAGAGGAAGAGAGATGGCTCATCCTGAATTGGGTGATATTATAATGAAAAAATTACTTGGCGATATTGAAGATATAGCAACTGTGGAGAAGTCACCTTCTCGCGAAGGAAGGTATCTGATAACTATTTTATTTCCGAAGAATTAGGAGACTACAATGCCTAAAATGAAAACAAAGAAGGCGGCTAAGAAGAGACTTAAAGTAACTGGGGGAGGAAAGCTTAAAAGGGCTAAAGGGGGTAAGAGCCATCTTATGAGAAAGAAGCGTTCTAAGAGGCGATTATCTTTAAAGGAAGGCTCTTATGTGAGTGCTGCTGAAACTAAAAAAGTGAAGACGATGCTCCCATATGATTGAAGTTAAAAGGAGGTAGTAAATTATGGTAAGAGTAAGACGTGCGCCTGCCAGAAAAAAGAGGCACAATAAAGTTTTAAAGATGGCCAAAGGTTATCGTGGCGGACGCGGAAAACTTTACAGAACAGCGCTGGAGACTGTTAGAAGGGCTCTGGTTTATAGCTATAGAGACAGGAAGGTAAGAAAAAGAATATTTCGCAGGCTCTGGATAAATAGAGTATCGATAGCCTGTAAGAACGAGGATTTTTCTTATAGCAAGCTGATCAATGGCCTAACTAAAGCAGATGTGCAGCTTAACAGAAAACAACTAGCGCAGATGGCTCTAGATGATAGAGAAGGTTTTAAACAGATAGTCTCCTTGGCCAGAGAACATATTGGTTGATGCAAATAAAGCCTGCAAGAATAATAATTTTTAGTTTTCTCTCAGTTATAATTGCAGGGACATTGTTGCTTCTATTGCCGGCTTCAACCTCTCAGCAGGTATCTTTTATAGATGCTCTTTTTACGGCAACTTCTGCAACCTGTGTTACAGGGCTTATTGTTAAGGATACCGGTTCTTTTTTTACTCCTTTAGGGCAGGGTATTATTATGCTGCTTTTTCAGTTTGGCGGATTAGGGATAATGACTCTCTCTACAATATTTGCTCTTATGCTGGGCAGGCGCATAACAATCACAGGACGTAAAACTCTCTCTCTAGCTTTTGAGAATGTAGAGTTCGATATGAAGCTGCTACTCAAGGGCATCGTTATCTTTACTATATTGATAGAGCTATTAGGGGCTTGTTTGTTTAAGCTGTTTTTTCCTGAGATGGGGATATTTAGCGCACTCTTTCATTCTGTGTCAGCATTCTGCAATGCTGGCTTCTCTCTTTTTGAGACAAGCTTTCAAAAATTCCGTTCTTTAGGAAGTATCAATATCCTGACAACAACTTTAATTATTGCTGGTGGTCTGGGTTTTTTAGTGCTCTTTGACCTGATGCGTTGGGTAAAGGGCAAGATTTTAAAAAAGAGCAGCAGATTAACTTTACATAGCAAGATTGTTATGGTTGTGAGCTTAATATTAATTCTTGTGGGCATGTCCTCTATTTTTATAATCGAAGGAGATCATCTTTTTTCAGAATATTCTTTTTCTGAAAAATGCTTTGCTTCTTATTTTCAATCTGTTACAGCACGCACCGCGGGTTTTAATACAGTAGAGATTGGAGGTCTTCAAAAAGGATCTAAACTAATGCTCGGCGCCCTTATGTTTATCGGGGCTTCTCCGGGTTCTACTGGAGGGGGGATAAAAACGGTTACTTTTGCTCTGGTTGTCTTAGGGCTTATAGCATTGCTCAGAAGAAGCGCACAGATAAGAATCTCAAAACGCGCCATACCGATGCATGTTTTTGAAAAAGCAATTGCAATATTTGTTTTAAGTATTGTTTGGATTTTTTTTGCAACCACAGTGCTCTCTATAGTAGATAACAGAAGTTTTCTAAATATACTGTTTGAGGTTGTCTCCGCTTTTGGCACCGTAGGGCTCTCCTGCGGTATCACTGCTGGTTTGACCACGGTAGGTAAATTGATTATAATTCTAACTATGTTTTTCGGAAGGATTGGTCCAATGACTCTGGCTATTGCTCTTGCAAATCGCAACGAAGCAGATTTTAAATTGCCGGAAGAGAATGTCATGGTCGGCTAAGTTGATTGTATAACTAGGAGGTTGGTAACCATGAGACAATATGCTGTGATAGGACTTGGTAAGTTTGGTCAGAGCGTTGCTCTGACTCTTCTTGAGGATGGTGAAGAGGTTGTAGGTATTGATTCTGATGAAGAGGTTGTAAAACAACTTGCGGATAAATTAACAAATGCTGTTGCAGCTGATGCTGCCAATGAAAAAGTACTTACAAAGCTAGGTATTCAGGATGTTGACGTTGCAATTGTCTCTGTTGGAGGCGATTTTGAGGCCAGCATCTTAATCACCCTTCTTCTAAAAGAGTTAGGTATCAAAGAGATTGTAGTTAAGGCAAATTTAGAAGGGCAGGCAAAGGTACTAGAGAAAGTAGGAGCTACAAGGGTTATTCAGCCCGAGAGAGATATGGGTATACGGCTTGCAAAATCACTCTCCTCTCCGCGTATCATAGACCATATCGAGCTCTCTAGCGATCATAGTATCTTAGAGATGTCTCCCCCTGAGGATTTTATCGGCAAGTCTTTAGGTGAATTGGATATTAGGGCGCGGCATGGTTTGAATGTTATTGCGGTTAAACATGAAGGGGGCGAAGTAGATATATCTCCTCAAGCAAATCATTTGATAAAGAAGGGCGACCTTCTTGTGGTTATAGGTCAGAATGCCGACATAGAGAAAGTTAAGAAAAAAGTATGAATATAGAAGATCTCAAAGAATTATATCAAGAGGCAGAGAGCGGTCTTAACGAAGCTCTAGATTTAAAAACTCTTGAAGAGGTAAAGAACAGATATCTGGGCCGTAAGGGCAAGATAGCAGAGATTATTAAAAAGATTCCAGCTTTACCGGAAGGAGAGAGGTCTCTTTTCGGTAAAGAGATCAACGTTCTTAAAGATCGTATTAGTAAGATTATTGGTGAAAAACAGGTTAGCATTCAAGGCAGTCAATCTGCAAAAGTTAAAACAGATGTTACATTGCCAGGGAGCAGGTTTGAATCCGGAACTCTTCATCCAATTACTCTTACAATGCAGAAGATAGCCAGAATCTTTCAGCATATAGGTTTTAGCTTGATAGACGGCCCGGAGATAGAGACAGACTACTTTAATTTTCAGGCTTTAAATATTCCCCAAGATCATCCGGCTCGGGATGGCCTTGCTACTTTTTATCTATCTGACTATAGATATCTTTTGCGATCTCAGACCTCGCCTGTTCAGGTTAGAGTTATGCAGAAAGTTAAACCGCCTCTTAAGATATTGTCTCCCGGAAAAGTTTTTAGACCGGACAATCTCGATGCCAGCCATTCTTTTATGTTTCATCAGATAGAGGGGCTGGTTGTAGATAGAGAGACCAATTTCTCACATCTTAAAGCCTCTTTAGAATATTTTGTAAAAGAGTTTTTTGGCCCCGAGACTAAAACGAGGTTCAGGCCTCACTACTTTCCTTTCACTGAGCCTTCTGCTGAGTTAGATATTGCCTGTATTATCTGCGGCGGGGAAGGTTGTTCTGTATGCGGACGGAA
Organism: Candidatus Kaelpia aquatica; assembly: GCA_030765335.1. NCBI lineage: Bacteria > Pseudomonadati > Candidatus Omnitrophota > Candidatus Kaelpia > Candidatus Kaelpia aquatica. The sequence goes on from JAVCCU010000001.1 coordinate 51,493, forward strand.
AGGTTGGCTGGAGATACTTGGAGCTGGAATGGTCCACCCCAATGTGTTCAAAGAGGTTGGTGTTGATCCAGAAATTTTTCAGGGTTATGCGTTTGGTATGGGTATAGAGCGGATAGCAATGTTAAAGTACGGCATAGATGATATAAGGATATTTTATAACAATGATGTCAGGTTTCTGGAGCAATTCTCATGAAGGTCCTTCTTTCCTGGCTAAAAGATTTTATTGATATAGATGTATCAGTCAAAGAGCTCTCTGCCTCCCTCACCATGATAGGCTTAGAGGTTACATCGGTAGATAAAATAGAAGAGGATGACTATCTTCTTGATATAGAGGTGACTCCCAATAGGCCAGACTGCCTCTCTGTTTTAGGCTTAGCACGCGAAGTCGGGCTGGCTTTAGATAAAAGGGCAAAACATCCTAGAGTTGTATTCTTACCCAGAACATCGGTTGCTTGCATAAAAGAGGCAGGATTTGATATTACCATTGAAGACGGAAATGCCTGCCCTCGCTATATCGGCAGAGTTCTCTTAGGTGTCCGGGTTCAGCCGGCGCCTGACTTTATCAAAGATAGACTGCAGAATATGGGAGTACGCTCTATTAATAACGTTGTCGATATAACCAACTATCTCTTGCTCGAATTAGGTCAGCCTATGCATGCTTTTGATTATGATAAGATTAAGGATCATAAGATTGTAGTAAGAAAAGCTAGGAAGAACGAAAAGATTGTAACTATAGATGGAGTAGAGAGAGAGTTAAATACGGAGGACCTTGTCATAGCTGATTCTAAGCAGCCGGTTGCTCTTGCTGGAATTATGGGGGGGTTGGCAACAGAGGTTACTGCAAAAACAAAAAATGTTCTCTTAGAGAGTGCATATTTTGACCCGCCATTGATAAGAAGAACAGCTCAGAGGCATGGCTTGATGACAGAGTCTTCTTACAGATTTGAGAGAGGGGTAGATTTTGTTATGGTTGACACTGCTTCTAAATGTGCTGTTGATTTGATCCGTAAGCATGCATCGGATAATAGTTTGACCAATCCGACTGTAGTAATAGATAAAGCCAAAGACCTTATAAAGAAGCAGCTGCCTTTATCGTCAAAAGTTGTACTGAAGTTTGAAGATATCGAAAAGAAAATCGGAATTCTTCCTTCTAGTTTTTGGATTCGTAAAACAATTAAGAATTTAGGCTGTGAGCCATTATCTATTTCAAAAAATATGATAAAGATAGAAGCCCCTAGTTATAGAAGAGATTTGAGCAGCAGTATAGATTACATTGAAGAGATAGCGCGTCTGTATGGATATGACAATATACCAGTCCAGGAACTCTCGACTCTTGAGCTCTCCTCGGAAGAAAAATTAAAAGAGTTTAACAGCGGTGATCTTACAAATAAAGTCAAAGACTACCTGGTGCGCGAGGGGCTGCATGAGACGATAAGCTATGCTCTCTTATCCAAAGATGAAGCAGCTAGACTAGATTTTCCAAATATGATCTTTTTGGATAACCCTCTGGTAAAAAGTTATTCCGTTCTAAGACCCTCTATTATGCCGTCACTTTTAAAGACAGCAGAGTATAATTTTAATCGCATGAACTATAATCTTGCTCTCTTTGAATCAGGCAAGACCTACTCTTATGCTCAGCAGGAGTCTGACGAGCTTGAGGGGCTCAAGGAACCCAGAGAGATCAAGGCGGCAGCGATACTGCTTAGCGGTATTAAATACCGGAATTGTTTTGGGCAAGAGTTAAAGCATACCTTTTTCGATCTTAAAACCATTATTGAAAGAATTTTAAATAATTTTGGAATCAGAGATTATAACATTACAACAGATCAAAATCATCTCTATGCTGATAGCTGCTCTGCAAAGATAATGCTTGGCAATGATAAGATTGCATCTCTTGGTAAAGTCTCTGATGAGATTAAAGATTATTATGGTTTAAAACGGGAAGTCTATATAGGTGAGATTGTATTAGATTTAGTCGAACGCTTTCAAAAGGACGATTCTAAATACAAAGAGATCTCTCAATACCCTGCTATTGAAAGAGATATCTCGTTGGTATTATCCAAGTCTATAGCGGTAGCCGAGGTGTTGTTTAAAATTAAAGATAGAGACGATTTAATACAAAATGTAGAAATAATTGATATATACGAAGGTAAGCAGGTAGGTTTAGGCAAAAAGAGCATTGCAGTAAGAATTAAGTTCCAATCTTTGGAAAGAACGCTGAAAGATGAAGAGGTTGATAGGATAGAAGCAGGGATTAAGGATGTTCTCTGTGCAGAGTTATCTTGTCAGATACGTGAGTAATTCTAAAAGCTTACCATGGTTACTCTGTTTAAAAAAGAGATAGAGAGCAGGTTAACTCTGGCTTCTCGAATGAGGCCAAGAGATCTCTCCGAATTTGTTGGCCAGGAACATATTTTATCAGAAGGCAAGATCTTAAAGAGAGCCATAGATGCTGACAAGATAAGCTCCCTTATTCTCTATGGCCCGCCGGGTGTAGGTAAGACTGCCTTGGCTTTGATAATTCAGAGCAAAACAGATTCTTATTTTAAACGGCTCAATGCTGTTGCCTCTAATGTTAAAGAGTTACGGCAGGTAATAAAAGAAGCCGATTTTAAATATAGTCAAAATAATAAAAAAACATTGCTCTTTATTGACGAGATTCATCGTTTCAATAAATCTCAGCAGGACACCCTTTTACCGGACATAGAAGCCGGCAATCCTATTCTTATTGGAGCAACAACTCATAATCCTTTCTTTGCTCTCACAGCTCCTCTGATTTCTCGCTCATTGGTCTGTGAGTTTAAGGCTCTATCTGTAGCTGAAATTATAAAGATATTACGTGCTGCTATCTCTGATCAAGAGAGAGGCTTAGGCGGTTTAAAGTTGAAAGTAGATGAAGAGGTACTAAAATTCTTTGCTCAGGTTGTAGATGGAGATGGGCGCCGTGCGCTCAATGCCCTTGAGATTGCTGCTTTAACTACAGCAGAGAATAAAGATGGCTGGATAAATATAGACCTTAAGATTGCTCAAGATTCGATTCAAAAAAAGGCTTTGCTCTATGATAGCGGAGAGGATAACCATTATGATACAATCTCCGCCTTTATAAAATCTATTCGCGGCAGTTCTCCAGATGCTGCCATATACTGGTTGGCAAAGATGATATATGCCGGAGAAGATCCCCGTTTTATTGCTCGGAGACTTTTAATAGCCGCTTCTGAAGATATAGGTAATGCTGATCCTCAGGCTTTATCTGTTGCTCAGGCTGCAGCTTATGCTGTTGAGTATCTCGGAATGCCTGAGGCTAGAATATCTTTAGCCCAGGCTACAACCTATCTTGCATCTGCTCCTAAATCAAACGCATCTTATATGGCTATAGAGGAAGCTCTTGGAGATATTGAAGGAGGTAGAGTACTGGAGGTTCCAGGCCATTTAAAGGATAGTCATTATAAGGGTGCGGAAAAATTGGGCCACGGCAAAGATTACAAGTATCCCCATTCCTATAAAGATGGCTGGGTTGAGCAAGATTATCTTCCTAAAAATGTTAGCTACTATCTTCCTAAAAATATTGGTTACGAGAAGAAGATCAAAGAGTTTTTAGACCAATTGCAAAGCTTAAGATAGTAACGGTAGTTATTTGATGGCTGTTGCAAGAAGTATCAGTTCCTTGTTGCTTAATATCTTTTCTATGAATTTTTCAACCACTTCTCGTAGAGCTTCTGCAGTTTCGCTCCCTGAGCTCTGGGCTTCATGGGAAGAATATTTGCGCTCCATCTTAGCCCTCTCTTCGTAGCGGCATATTTCGGTTTTGTCTCTTGCATTAAGAACGATAAACGTAATTGCAACTTTACCCTTTCCGGCCCCGGATTTAATACCTATATCATGGATATATTTTATGTAGGGTAGTTTTGCGGTTGGAGCGATAGATGATTTCCAGTAAAAAGAATTTATCTCCCCTCTAATTATTATATCTACGTTTTCTGGCTGATAGGTGATTCTAATAGAATTAAACAACTCTGCATCTCTTAAGTCTCCTGTAATCAATACGGTGAGTTCTTCATCAAGATTGGAGAGTCTCTCCGTATGCTCCTTCTCTTCTTCAGGTCTTAGGTCTTGAAATAAATCCATTCCGGCATTAAGGGCGATATTGCCTTTAGGGAATATAGGATGGTGAGTATACATCGTGACCATCTGTGGCTTAGAAGCACAGCCTAAAGCGAACAACATTAATAGTGGAACTATGTTTTTCTTCATTGTTTTTATTATAAAATTTAAATGAATAATAAGGCAACAAAGAAATCAAAATATTAAATTAACGCTGTAAAGAGGAGTTCAAAAATTAGAACAGTTTGGTGAGAATGTTAACCCTAAACTCCTAAAAGAACTGCCTAAATGGTTAAAACTGTATGTGCGTATTATGGCGATCTATGGTTTTAACATATAGTCGGAGCAAGGGTTAGCAGGTTTAGAGAAATGCATGTCTAATTTGTTTTTCAAGCCATTGCATGTTATAAATTATACAGAAATATATTTTTAAAAATGGCTATGAAAAACATACTTAAATTAGGATATTTGGGGGTTGTTTTATCTATTTTATTTCTGAGTTCTTTTGAATCAGAGACCTTTAATTGTAGGCGCTTAAAAGCACCCACAAGCCTAGAAGATATAATTGCATCCCGTTCTATTAAAATCCTTGTGTTGGATATGGATTTTACATTAGTCAATTCAGGAGAATCGATTGGTGAAGACATGATAGAGGCGCTTTTAAATGAAAAAGGCATGGACATATGCATTGTTACCGGGGCATTTTATGAGACTGTTGATAGGAGAGTGCTTTCTCAAATTAGGCAATATAACGAAACTCATCAGAGAAATTTTGATTGGACCAAGTTTTATCTTTTTACTGATACAGGTTCAGCAGGATTTGTGTTTGATGAAAGCGGTGAGTCTCGCAGATTTTTCAACCGCATTTTTTCTTTAGAGCAGAGCGTAGCAATAGAGCAAGTAGTTGAGGATTTCCGTGCTCAATATGGTCAAGATAGTATAGCTAAAACTTACGAAAGTCAGAGTAAGTTTACATCCTATTTCCGAGATACAGGATTAGAGGCCATGAATGAGTATGTAGAGTTTTTTAGTCAAAGATTAAGCAGTTTTGAAGTAAAAATAAGTTCTGGAGGCAATAGGGAGTCCATAGATATAACTATGGTTGATAAAGGAGAAGCCTTGAGGGTTGTAAAAACTATATTAGGTCTCAATAACGAAGATTTTATGGTTGTTGGTGACTCTTTTAAGGATGAATATAGTAATGATAAGTCAATGCTGCTAGAAGGAGCTCTTGTGTTTAATGTTGGAGAAGTTTCTTCTAGAGTCGGACTTATCAATACATCTGATTATTTTGATTCCGATACTTGTGGGCCTCAGCATACATTGAATTTGCTCAATTTATTTTTATATCCAACCTAGAAATGTTACAATATGCTCCTATGATTAAAAGAGAGATACCTTTGGATTATGCTCGTAGGCTTTTAAATCATGGTTGTGTTATTCTTGTAACATCTCATTTTAGAAATATTAATAATATCGTTACTCTATCTTGGCAGATGCCTCTATCGTCTAAACCGAGACTCTTCGCCCTCTCTATCTCTAGAAAGCATTTTTCAAATAAGTTAATAAGGAAAAGCAGAGAACTCACTATTAATATTCCCGGCAGAAATTTGATAAGAGAAGTTCATTTCTGCGGCTCCTGTTCCGGTAAAAGAGTAAACAAGTTTGATAAAGCAAGGCTTCATCCAGTAGCTGCAAATTTTATTGCAGCGCCTCTCATTGAGGAGTGTTTTGCCAATATAGAGTGTAAAGTACGCAATATGTATAATATAGGTGACCACACACTCTTTGTAGCGGAAGCTTTAAGGGCTATAGCTGACCCTAGTTGGTTTGATGGCAAATTTCTCCAATGCAACGATAAAGGTGTTCAAACTTTACACCATCTTGGAGAGAATCGTTATATGGTCTCTGGAGAAGTCATAAAGGCTAGATAAGATGATAGATAACAGGGACAAAATTAAGGTTGTTATCTTTGATCTAGGCAACGTGATTATCTGCTTTGATCATATGATAGCAGCAGAGAAAATAGCAAAGAAGACCGACAAAACACCACTGGAGATATATGATCTGTTTTTTGCATCACCATTAACTGAGCGTTTTGATGCAGGTTTAATTAATGAAAAGAGTTTTTTTGAAGAAGTTAAAGAGACTTTAAATATAGATAATCTTAACCAAGAGGATTTTTATGAAATTTGGAATAATATTTTTTGGGAAAATAAAGGAGTGGCGAAACTGATAAAGGATATTAAGTTAAAGTTTCAAAGTTTTTTTATTGTTTCTAATATTAACAAAGTTCATTTTAAATACATTTGGGATAAATTTCCTGTGGTGAGATTAGCAGACAAGATTATTACTTCCTATAGCGTTGGTGTTTTAAAACCCGATCCTGTAATTTATCAAAAAGCAATAGAAGAGGCAAAATGTAATCCTGAAGAAATTTTTTATACAGATGATCGAAGCGATTTGATTCAAGCTGCAAAAGGTATGGATTTTAATGTCCACCTCTTCCAAAGCGTAGAAGATATTCGAAATATAATTCTTAACTAATGTAATAAAGATTTCATGAATATGAAGAAATCATTTGCTGTAATTACACTGGTTGTCGCATTTTTTTTTGGCCTAGAATTTTCTTGTCGTATATTGGTTAGCTCTAACCATTCATTTCAAAAACACTTTTTAATGCAGATATATGATGAGACACTGGGTGCTTATGACGAAAATCTTTTTTGGAGATTAGAAGGTGTCTATCCGCAGTTTGGAGAGGAAGAGTATAGAGTAATATGTCTTTCTGATTCTGTTTCGGTTATGTATGGAGGCTATCAAGAATACCCTAAAATGCTAGAAGAGATATTGATTAAAAATTTTCCAGAAAGTACTTTTAAAATTTTTAATGCAGGAGTTCCTGGATATTCTTCATATCAAGGCGCCCTGTATTTAAAGAACGAATTGATCAAATACAAGCCCGATTTTGTTAGCATTAACTTTGGACCTAACGATTATAGCCGGGCACTAAATGGTTTAGAAGACAAAAAACAAAAATGCCATAGCGCGCATTTAGATAAATATTTTGGTTGGAGTAAATTTTATCAATGTTATAAAAGATGGATTTTAAGTATCAAACAAAAAATTTATAACAGCCCTAGGCATATAAAACAATATAGGGTCTCTAAGCAAAGCTTTAAAAATAATCTGATTAATATGATTAGAATTTGTAGAGTCAACGGGTCTAAAGCAATACTTCTAACCTCTCCGTATCTTGATGAAGATCAAGGCTGGGTTAAAATTCACAAATCTTATAACGATATTATAAGGTTAACAGCTCTAGAGGAGGATGCTGCTTTAGTAGATTTAGCTGAGTTATTCAGCCAGAGAGAAGATTTGTTTATAGATCCGGAACATGACCATGTACATATTAATTTGAAGGGATATAAGATTATAGCTCGAGAATTATTTAATATAATTAAAACAGAGATGCGCTAGATATCAACAGTTTTATGTGTTCCAACTGGTTTATGCATTTCAAAAGATAAGGCATAGTTTGATGTAGTTTTTGGTTTTAACTTCATCTGGTCTTCGATAGATGTTTGAGGTATACTATTTCCCTGTGAAGATAAATGTTAAAATCACCCCTAATGCCAAGAGGTCGGGCATAATAGAGGAGCAAGGCGTTGTAAAGGTTAAAGTTAATGCTCCAGCTAAAGAGGGTAAGGCTAACAAGGATTTGATCAAGATGCTTTCAGATTATTTTTCGGTACCAAAGTCTAGAGTTAAAATATTGAAAGGCGAAAATTTGCGAAATAAAGTTGTTGATATAATAAGGAAGTAAGATGAAAAGATTAGCGGTAATTATCCTCTTTTTAATTTTAACGAGCAGCTCCCTGTATGCGGATAGTCTATATTCAGCATCTCAGGCCTTAAAAAATCTATTGGAACACTATAGTCATGATGTAGGTCTCTATGTTCTTGAAAATAAGCTTCAAAAAGAGAGCCATACCCTCTCTCTGGAAGAGAGCATTGTAAGGGTTGCCAGAGAGAGCGGTGTATATTTGGATAGGTTTTATTTAAAATATGTAGAAAAAGATTTTTCTAAGATAAGCGAACCTTTCATTGCATCTGTAAAAGGCGGGTACCATTTGATATATCCTGAGATCGACAAGGTAAGGCTTGTCTCTGTAAAAGGCTCGGAAACATTATCAAAAAAAAGCTTTCTTTTGATTTGGGATGGCAAGATGTTTAGTATTCCGCCGGTAGGAGTGATGTTGCAGCGCAATAGGCCTCAAGGTCTGAAGCAGAAAATAATCTTCATCTACTCTTATCATAAAGAGGAGTTCTACCTTTTTAGGCAGCTTTTTGATGATTTATATCAAGAGGCGCTGAGATATTCTTCACCCCTTATATACATTGATGAGTTGGGCTTAATTCCCAAAGAATCTATAGAAAAAGTAATTATAGGCAAGGGGTTAACCGAAAAAGATGCTTTCAATGAAACCAGAGAGGCTCTTTTAGGTGAGCTTAAATTGATAGAGAGAGGCAGGGGTATTCATGATCCTACAGAGTTTTATCATGAAATATATAATTATTTTGCTAAATTAGACTTAAGAATAGAGATGGAAGAATTACAATATGAGAATTGGAAAGCTGTAGTTGCTTTTGATGACTTAAGCTTAAACCAGCTTGCAGTTACTCTTTTCTGCAAGGGCAATATAGAAAGGTATCTGGATGTTATCGAGCAGTACAATGAAGGTTTTTGGCAATATAACGTAATAATCAGAGATAAGTTTTTTTTGAATCAGATAGAAAGGATTGCAGAGGAGAACCCTCAAAATACGATATTTACCCTTAGGGGTTTGGGCCACTTTGGCATGGATGAAAAAATAGATTTAACAGATTTTGCAGTAGAGGTAGCTGTTATAGGAGAGGGTGAATTTTGTAAATTACTGGTTCCCGATCAGTTGGTTCAGATTTTAAAAAGAAACGGAGTTAGATTGGGCCCAAAAACTAGAGAGCAATATTACCTCAGAGCTTTTCTTGCAGAGTGTATTAGAAATTATTATCAGAATGAGTTAAATTTTAAAATATTAACAGCTACTCTTAAGGCCAACAGAGATCTTTCTTTACTCTTAGATGCTGCTATATATAGGTTGGCCCGCGATGTAGAACATGCCATAGCAGAGGGCAGGTTAAGGACTACAGAGTCTCTCTATAGGTATGTTTATACTTGGGTGAAGAAGAAAAACTCTTTGAACCCTAAACCTCTCTTTAGTTTTGGAGATAAAGAGAGTCAATAAAAAAAGCAGGTTCTCTTATGAATAAAAATAAACCTTTTGATAAAATTCTTGTTTTTGGGGCCAAAATGCATAACCTCAAAAACATAGATCTCTCTTTACCGCGGAACTCTTTTATTGTTTTTACAGGTTTAAGTGGGTCTGGAAAATCATCGCTTGCCTTTGATACTATTTATGCGGAGGGACAAAGAAAGTTTGTTGAGAGTTTAACTGCTTATGCCAGGCAGTTTTTAGAACAGCTTAGTAAGCCGGATGTTGATAAAATAGAAGGCCTCTCTCCCACGATCTCCATTGAACAGAAAACTGCCAGAGGTAATCCGCGCTCTACTGTCGGAACCCAGACAGAGATCTCTGATTATCTCAGGCTTCTCTTTGCCCGGGTCGGCGACGTGCATTGTTATAAATGCGAACGGTTAATCCAGCAGCAGAGCGCTCAGGAGATAATAGAGAAGGTACTCTCCTTAGAAGCTGGTGGAATGTTAAAACTTTTTGCTCCACTCATTAGAGGTAGAAAAGGAGAGCATGCCGAACTCTTTAAAAAACTAAAGAGAGAAGGGTTTATCAAGGTTAAAATTGATAATATTCTTTACGATTTAGAAAATCTGCCTCGGCTAGAGAAGAATAAAAAACATATCATAGAACTATTAATAGACAGGTTTACTCTTAGCGTAGGCAATAGAGAGAGGTTAATAGATTCTGTTGAGCTGACTTTAGGATATGGAGGAGGGTTATGTTCGGTAGAATATAACCTGGGAAGGAAAAAAAAGAAAGAGCTCTTTAATCAACACTTTGTCTGTACCAAATGTAATATAAGCTATGAAGAAGTAGAGCCCAGGAACTTCTCTTTCAACAGCCCTTATGGGGCCTGCAGCACCTGCTTAGGACTAGGTACTAAATTGGAGATTGATCTTGACCTGGTAGTGCCAGATAAGAACAGAAGCATTTTGGATGGAGCTATTGAGCCTTGGCGAAAAGGTGGTCGGGGCTACATGTTATATTATAGAAGATTGCTGCATGGATTAGCGGAACATTATAGATTTAGTTTAGAAGTTCCTTTTAAAAAATTATCCAAGAGAATCCAAAACATTATTCTTTACGGCAGCGAAGAGTATATTCATGATAGGAGATATGAAGGGGCTATACCCCTCATAGAGAGGCTGTTTAATACAACGGAGAGCCCTTACTTAAAAGAAGAGCTTTCTAAATATTTAAGTAGCTTGCCCTGCCCGGATTGCGGTGGTAAGAGATTAAAAAAAGAGAGTTTGGCTGTAAAAATAGGCGGCCTCTCCATATCTGACCTCTCAGATCTTTCCGTTAAGAATGCTATAGTTTTCTTTTCAGAGATAAGGTTTGGTTCTATGAAGACCAAGATATCTCAAGGTATCATTAGAGAGATTCTAAGGAGACTATATTATTTAAGCGATGTTGGGCTGGACTATCTTACGATTAACAGGCGGAGCAATACACTCTCAGGAGGTGAATCTCAGAGAATAAGGCTGGCTACTCAGATAGGATCAGGATTGGTCGGGGTTAGCTATATTCTTGATGAACCCACAATAGGGCTGCACCCCTATGATACCGGCAGACTCTTAAAAATATTACATAAGCTTAGGGATATAGGTAATACCGTGATTGTTGTAGAGCATGATGAGCAGATAATCAAGAGTTCTGATTATATAGTTGACCTTGGGCCGGGTGCTGGCAAGAGCGGTGGCGAGGTTGTTTACCAGGGGAATTTTAAAGGCCTTCTTAGATCTAAAAAATCTTTAACTGGAAAATATTTAAGCGGAAATTTACAGATTGAGATTCCTCAGAAAAGAAGAAATTATAAAGATAGGCCTGCTATCAAAATTATAGCTGCAGAAGAGCATAACCTAAAGAGCATAGATATTAAGATATTTTTAGGTCTCTTTGTCTGTGTTAGCGGGGTCTCTGGTTCTGGTAAGAGCACTCTTGTTAATGAGATACTCTACAGGGCTGTGAGCCGCAAGCTTTACCGAAGCAGATTAAAGCCGGGTAAACATAAAGCAATAGAAGGTTTAAATAATATTGATAAAGTTATCGTTGTCGATCAGTCGCCCATAGGGCGTACGCCCCGTTCTAATCCGGCAACCTACACAGGGTTATTTGCTCCGATAAGAGAGTTCTTTGCTCTCTTGCCAGAATCAAAGATCAGAGGCTATAAGCCGGGCAGATTTAGTTTTAATGTTAAAGGCGGCCGCTGCGAAGCTTGCAGGGGAGATGGCGTAAAAAAAATAGAGATGCATTTTTTACCAGAGATATATGTTCCTTGCGGCCTATGTAAGGGCAGTAGATATAATGAACAGACTCTGGATGTAAAATATAAAGGAAAGAATATTGCAGAGATATTAGATTTAACCGTTGAAGAGGCTATAGAGCTCTTTAAAGATATTCCTAAAGTGTATTTGAAATTAAATCTCTTAAAAGATGTCGGCCTTGGCTATATTCATCTTGGTCAACCCGCTACTACATTATCTGGAGGAGAAGCACAAAGGATAAAATTAAGCACAGAGCTCTCTAAGCGCGGAACTGGCAAAACGCTCTATATTCTGGATGAGCCTACTACGGGCTTGCATTTCTCTGATATTGAAAAACTTTTAACTGTGTTACAGAGATTGGTTGATAAGGGTAATACAGTGCTCGTAATAGAACACAATTTAGATGTGATAAAATCTGCAGATTATATTATTGACCTAGGTCCGGGAGGAGGAGATGATGGAGGCAATGTTATTACAACAGGAAGCCCGGAAGAGGTTGCAAAATGCGGAAGATCCCGAACAGGATTATTTTTAAAAGAGATATTGAGAAGATAAATTCGGGATGTTATGATAAGCCGTAAGAGTTGTTTTAGCTATTAATTTATAAAATGAAAAAAATACTCTATTCTCTAGTCCTTGTTTTTATTATATCCTCTTTTTGGTCTTTTGCTTTTGCAGGAGAGGGAGAGGACTATTCTGCCATTAAGCAGAGTTTTAGCGATAACTTCTACAGTCTCACTTTAAACGGTTGTAATGCTTTTTTAAAAAAATATCCCAATTCCGATTTTAAGGAAGATATCTCTTTAATCAAGGGTTTAGCCTTGTTCTATCTTAAAGAGTATTCTCAGGCCGTTGTAATCTTTGAAGCTATTTTAGATTCAAAAGATGTTAGGATAAGGCAGGAGGCTATCTTCTATCTTGGTAAACTCTATGCTTTAAGTATGGAGCATGATAAGGCTGTGAAGCTTTTGACTCAGCTTTTTGAATTAGATGAAGATATTGCTTTGAGCGGTTTAGCCGGCCATGAACTAGGGTTGATTTACTTTAATAAAAGGGACTATAGTAAGGCTGTTGAGTACTGGGAAGAGGTTTTGAAAAGACTGGTTATACCTGAAGATATAAAAGCAGAGCTGGTCCATAATTTAGTTCAAGCATACATTAAGACTGAAGACCTAGATAAAGCTAAAACAGCTATTGAAGATAGTATAGATAGAAATACGGCGGAGTATCATTTTTTGAAAGGCAAGGTAGGCTATTTGAGCAAAGAGTACTTATCTAGCCTCGATAAATTTGATCAAATTGTTCAATCTGATTTTTCTCCTTTTTGGACTCAGAAAGCAGAGCTATCTAAAGTGTGGATCTATATAGATACTGAGCGCTACAGAGAAGCCGAAGAGATTATTTTTTCACTAGAAGACGTAATTTTAAAAGATCTTGAGGACGAGTTGTTTTATTTGAAACCGTTTATATTTTATAAAAAGTCTGAGTTTAGTCCGGCAATAAGAAATTACCAGCGTTTTATCTATAAGTATAAAGATTCTGATTGGCATCAAAGAGCTTTTTTAGAGCTGGTTGATTGTTACTATAATATCAATAAGCTTTTACAAGCAGAGAAGATGGCCTTGCAATTCTTAGCTAAAGAACTCTCTTCTGGTTCTACTGATCGGATGCGTCATATGTTAGGCTGGGTCTATTATAAAAAAGGCGATTTAGAAAAAGCAGTTCTAGAGTTTGAGGCAGTAGCCAATAACAGTAAAGATATAGACTTAAAAATAAATTCTTTATGCAGGGTAGGAGATCTTTTAGCAGAGATGGGTAGGGTTGAAGAAGCAATGGATAAATATAATCTGATTTTAAAGGAGTATTCGGATTCACTCTATGCAGAATATGCACAGTATCAACTAGGCATATATTTGTTTCAGCAAGGAGATTACGCGGGCGCTATTCTAGCCTTCCGTGTTGCTATAGAGAATTTCCCCAAGTCATTATTGCTTGATAAAGTACACTTCTATCTTGCAGGGGCCTATTTTAAACAGGGTGATTATGAAATGGCTTTAACTGAGGTTGAAACTTTTCTTAGTTCTCAATCTGAAGAAGACTTCAAAAAGAGAGCCTCTATTCAAAAAGCAGCCTTACTTTATAATCTTGGGAACTATAGAGAAGCTGAAGAGTTTATCAAGAGCAGTGAGATGTTGGCCCTTGATCCCTACGCCCATTTCGTTTTAGCTAAAATATATTTAAAAGATAAAAGATTTCAGGATGCAGATAGAGAATACGATTGGCTGAAAGAGAATTTAGACGATCCGGATATGCTTGCATACTTCTATTTTTATAGAGCCGAATTAGATTTCTATCTTAAAGAATGGGACAGAGCCTGTGCTAATTTCCAAAATGCTTATCAGATAGCCAAAAAAGATCATCTCAAAGAACAATCTTTGTATTGGCAGGGTTGGTGCCATTACAATAAAAATGATCTAAAGAAAGCTTTTGACATGTTTGATATTTTAAAAGACTCAAAAACTCTTTCTCAAGAGGCAAGATATAATATAGCTTTGATCTTCAACGCGCAAGGCAGAGCTGAGCAGGCTATAAAGATTTTAGAGGTTATAGTTAGCCAAAAAGAGCGTTTTAGCAGGCTTGCAGCGCTAAAGCTTGGCGATATTTATAAAGAGAGAAATGATCGCCAAAGAGCACTGGAGCAATATCGCAGCCTGGAGGTCTCTCCTTACGATATAATTGCTGCCGAAGCCAGTTTTAATATCGGGGAAATTTATGAAGTTGAGAATAAGGTTGAGGAGGCTATCCTGCAGTATTTAAGCCTCTCTGCCTTGTATAATGTAGATCTATCTTTTGTGAATAAAGCGAGGGTTCGGTGCGCTAGGTTGTTGGAAAAAGAGGCCAGATATGAGGAGGCAGAAAAAATTTATAGAGAGATAGCCCTTACATCTTCTGAAGAAGCTATATATGCTAAGGCAAGGTTAAAAAAAATAGAAGAATTAAAATAAAGGAGGCAGTATATGTGGAGCATGATTAGAGAAGGCGGACCGTTAATGTATCTTATACTCTTATGTTCTGTTGTTGCATTCGCGGTGATTATCGAGAGAATTATAACTCTAAGCAGAGCTAAAATAGATGTCTCTGCCTTTATGGATAATATTCTTGATGCTGTTAGGAGAAATAGAATTATGGCTGCAATAGAGATGTGCGATAGAACCTTTTCTCCTGTTGCAAGTATTATAAAAGCAGGACTGCTTAAGCAGTCTGCAAGTAGGCAGGAGATCAAAGAAGCTATGGAAGAAGCTGCCTTAGTTGAGGTTCCAAAGCTCGAAAAGAATCTCAATATCCTTGCAACTTTAGCTCATGTAACTCCGCTGATAGGTCTTTTGGGTACTGTTACGGGTATGATCCAGGCATTTCAAGTCATTCAAGAGAAAGCCGGCGCATTGAGCCCTGTTAGTCCGGGAGATTTGGCCGGAGGTATTTGGGAGGCTCTAACTACTACAGTAGGAGGTCTCTCTGTAGCTATTCCTACTCTTGTAGCTTATAACTTTTTGGTTACAAAAGTAGATGGTTTTGTTATCAATATGGAGAGAGCTTCAACAGAGCTGGTGCAGGTCGTGAAAGGAGAGAAGTAATGAGACCTAAGGCTGGAAATTTTAGATCCGGCGGATTTAATATTCCCCGTAAAACCTGCTTGCTAAAAGGAGATATAGATATTACGCCTCTCATTGATTGTGTATTCCTTCTGCTTATATTCTTCATGCTTTCATCTTCTTTTGTTAAACCTGCGGGTATAATTGTTAATCTTCCTAAAACTGCAACAGCAGAGGTTTTAAGAGAAGAGAAGTTTGTTATAGTTATAACAAGCGATAACATAATACGCCTGGAAGAAGAAGTGGTTACCATAGACGACTTAAAAGAGGTTTTGGCTCAGAGAAAACAGAAGATAGATTCTTTGCTCATTAAAGCTGATGAAGAGTCTTCTTTGGGTAAGATTATTGAAGTTTGGGATATGTGTAGGGAGCTTGGAATTGAGAAATTGAATATTGCAACTTTACAGACAAGGATAGATTGAAAGTCTCTGTCTTAGCTATTATTCTCTCCTTTCTTTGGCATAGCATCTTTATTTTTTTAATTCAACCAGATTTTCTTAAGATAGATGCTGACTTTGGTATTCCCAGGATAAAATTCTGGGGAGAGGTTTTTCAAAACATTCGACCATATTCCAATATACAGACAGCAGATAGAGAAGAGATATTTTTCTTAGAAGAGCTATTTAGCTCAGAAATTGACCCAGAAATATTTTCCAAGAAGCCCCGCAGTGTTTCTTATCAGCCATTGCTTTCGGTAAAGAGTGAACCAAATTTGCAGGATAGAGGTTTAAATAGGCAAGATGTGAAGGAGTATGTTGTAGTTTCATCCAGCCTGGGAGCTCAGGGATTGAGCTATGCTGTTGAAATCGATGATAATTCACAGCCCATTATGGTAATAGCAAATACAATGAGCGGTGATTTTATTCAGGATTCTGAAAATTGGATCAAAATGAAAACGGGATTCTTTTATTCTCCGACTAAGCGAGAGATTCTGTTTTCCAGAGAGAGACTATGAGCCTTCAATTAGAATGGATAATATTCTCATTCTTGTTCTTACCCCTTGCAGTTATTATTCTACTTTGGCTGCTTTCATATAGAGAGAAAAAAAGTAGAAGCCAATTTAGGAAAGATAATATTTTGGAGTGTGAGATATGCTATGGTGTCTATAAGGCAGACAGCAAAGACGAGATTAGCAAATGTCCTTTTTGCGGCAGCTATAATAAAAGAGAGCCGGATACTTTTTAGTTTATTTTTTTACCTTTTTAAGATAAAATTAATTTAACAAGGAGAAATATATGATTACCGAAGTCGGAATAGTGGCTGGAGAGATTTGGAACTATCTTGATAAAAACGGTAAGGTTTCTCTTAGAAAGCTCACTTCAAACATAGAGAAGCCCAAAGATGTAATTCTTATGAGCTTGGGCTGGCTGGCCAGAGAGGGCCATGTTGTTTTAGAAGGGAATAAAGACTATAAGATAAGTCTGAGGGAATAAGGTTCTTCTTACTCTCCATCATCCAATCTGTTTGTTTAAAATATTTTTGTAGAGATGCTATATTATAATAAAAATAATTTCTTGACAATAGAGTTAAAACAAGTTAAAAAGAAGATAGTACATATGGGTTAGGTATTATAGGAGTAAATTGAGTTAAGAAGAAACGAATATTATGGGTAAGTTAATGGATGTTAGTGAACTGGCTGATTATCTTAAGCTCGAGAAGCAGACTATATACAATTGGTTGCATAAAAAGAAAATATCAGGTATTAAAGTTGGCAGGGTTTGGAGATTTGACAAGAGCAGCGTTGATGAGTGGTTGAATTCACGCACAGTCCCAGCTAATCCTGGAGAAGATAAAAATACAAAAACACTTTTTGATAAGTAGTTACATAGTTTTTGAATAGGTGGTTAACGAAAATATATGTTAATCTAATAAAATATTATGGTAAAAGTAACTACAACAATAGAGATCAAGAGAGATATTCTGCGGATTACGCAACTTAAAAAAGGTTTAAAAGATATCTCGCTTCTTGGATATGTAGAAGAGAAGCTCCCTTTTGTTCCTGCTTTGGACCTGAATGAGAATGTAGAGTTAGTAATTGCAAAGCTTAGGGCTCTCTTTCAGAAACTCCCCTCCCGGGCTAAGAGCTCGATATTCATCATTCCAACATCTGAGGTGATGCTTAGATTTTTCGACCTCCCTTATTTAGGTAAGAAAGAGAGGGTGGAGGCCATAAAATACGAAGCGCAGAAGTATATCCCTTTTGCCATAGATGATATTGCCAGTGATTTTTATATCCCTTATGAGGTTAAGAATAAAGAGATGCGTGTTGTCTATATGGCTGTAAAACACGAAGCCCTTGATAGGTATGTCCGCATAGCCTCTAAGTTGGGTATAAATATTTCTGCTATTGAACCCTATCCTTTTAGCGTACTGAGAGCGCTGTTTACTTCAGGAGATTTAAAAGCAAAAGACTTTGTATTGGTTTTAGATTTAGACTATGCGGGTTCAACCATACTTGTTACTCAAGGACTCAATCTTTATATTGCCAGAGATTTTATTGTTTCAACTGTCTCAGAGATAACCTCAGCACAGGTTATGAACAAAATAGTGTTTGAGATCAACCGCACAATTGACTATATGATTAAGGAGTTTCCCCAGCAGTCGATACAAGAAGTGATATTAACTGGTGAGGTTGCCAATGAAGAAGTCCGCGAGAGTCTAATGAGTGCTCTCAATGTCAATGTTAAACTTGCGTCCCTTGAAAACAAAGTGGCGGTTGCCAAGAAAGATATTGTTAGAAAACATCTTGGTATTATTGGGGCAGGTTTGAGAAGCCTTATAGGTTATGATATCGATTTGGATTTTTTTTCGGATTATAGAGGCGTGGGAAAGCAGGGAAAAGGTTTCAGAATTAAAGACCTGGTTCCTAAAGAGCTTATTCGTGATCTAATTTTAATGTTTCTGGGTCTTGCTATGAGCGGATTCTATCTTAAATATCAAATGCAGTCCGTGGAAGAGATAGGACAGAGCGTAAGTATACCAGTTGGCCTAGAACGTATGAGTCATAATAAACTAAAAAAAGATATAGAAGAATTAAAAGAAAAAAAGACTTTTCTAAAAAATATTTTATCTCAAAAAATACAGTTTTCAGAAATCTTTGATTTTATACCTGCCAATCTAACAGCAGGTATCTGGCTGGATAGTTTAGAAATTAAGAACGCAGATAGAGCTGGCTCTATGGAGTTGTTATTATCGGGTTATGGTTATGACACGGGGGATAAAGGTGTGGATTTGATATACAATTTATTAGATAAGATGAATAGCTCTAAAGAGTCTAAAAAATTATTTAAAGATATTAAGGTTGTTGATGTAGGTAAAACATCATTAGAGGGTTTTAATGTTATTGAATTCTCTCTCAAGGCGGTTATGAGATGAATACAAATCTATTGTATAGAAAAATTAATTTTATAGTGTTTGTAGTGTTGTTAATTGTGTTTTTGGGCGGTTTTTATAATATCAGCGTTAAACAAAATTTGGCTTCGATGAATGAGATTGTTGACCAGATTACAGTAAAACAGCAACTGCTATCGGTGTATTCAGAAAAGATTAAATTGGAAGGAGAGTTAGTATCTTTAAATACTGTCTTTCCTCAAAATACTGACTCGCGTTGGTTGATGGTCATTCTTAATGATATGGCAAAGAAGGAAAGAGTTGAAATAGTCACGGTTCGTCCCATGTCTGTCGTTGGCGCTACCTTTCATGATAAGATAAAGGTCTCTGTGCACCTAGAGGGCTCTTATCATCAGCTAGGTAGAATGATGGCAGCTATAGACAATACTGCTAAATATATTCAAGTAGAGGAATTGAAAGCTTACCCTGTAAAGCAGGGAAGTTCTAGTAAAAAAATGCCTCAAACAGCAGATGGTAGCGCTAGGCTTAACTGGCAGATGATTATAGGGAGCGTTGTGCCTAAAATATGAAAATTTTAATGATCATTATAGCTGTAATTTTATTGGTTTCTATCCAAGTCTATGCTTCTGAAATAGAATACAGCGGTGGTAATTTTAGAGATCCATTCAAATCTTATCTCCCGGAATCTAATCTTTTACGGCCTACTTCTAGCACTGTAAAAGGACTGTCTCAGCTGCAGCTTAGCGGTATTATGTGGGGAGAGGGTATGCCTTTGGCTATAATAAATGGCAAGGTATATAAAATAGGAGATGCTATTCTAGGTACAAAGATTATAGAGATCAACAAACAAGGTGTTTTATTGAAATATCGAGAAGAGAGCTTTATCTTAAAACCTAAATAGGAGGTATATTATGAAATTTTATCGAAATATTGTATTAATTTTTGCAATATTAATTATGGTTTCATCTTCTCTGTTTGCCCAAGAGAAGATTGATTCGCTAGGTAAAACAATATCTTTAGATTTTAAAGATGCAAGTCTTAAAGATATATTAAAAGTGTTTTCAATGCAGTCAGGTCTCAACTTTGTTGCCAGCGACAGGATCGAAGATAAAAAGCTTACGCTCTACATGGAGAATGTTCCAGTGGACAAAGCGCTTGATACTATATTAAAAGCCAACAGCCTTACTTACTTTCAGCCTCCCGACAGCAATATATTTGTTGTAAAGAAGCTGAATGTTCCTGCAGTAGAGACTATGACTCGAATTTATAGGTTAAATTATGCTGATCCTGCAGAGATAAAGGGGTTGTTTGAGGGTATGAGCGTTGCTGGGCAGGTTCAAGAGACGACTGCAGAGGGAAATGTAGTTACAAGCTCTTTCTTGCAAGGCATTCTTTCTGAGTATGGGAAGATTGCATCTGATAAAAGAACTAACAGCTTAATAGTGACCGATATTCCTTCCCGTTTTCCGATGATAGAAGATGCAATAACTCAATTAGATCAGCCTACACCTCAAGTTATGATAGAGGCAGAAATATTAGAGGTCTCAACAGATTATATGGAGGAGATAGGCATCTATTTTGAAGATAGCGGTATGATTCAAATTACTGGGTCTGAACTAGCAACAAGATTTCCATTTAATACAAAAGGCCGTTTCAGTGGTTTAACAGATTCTACTTCTGGTTACGGTACTATATCAGCCGTTGGGTTTGATCCTTTACTGAATTTACTTAAACAAAATCAAAAAACGAAAGTACTTGCCAGGCCTAAGATTTTAACTTTGAGCAATCAGACTGCAGAGATAAAGATTACTGCAGATACAGCTATTGGTACAAGCACTACAGATACTGACAGCAGTGATTATACGGAAGCAGAAAGAATGGAGACAGGTGTAAAGCTTATAGTTACTCCTATTGTAAATAAAGATAGCTTTGTTACTATTGATATTGTTTCAGAAGTGGTAGATCCAAAACAATCAGCGTTTTTTGATGATTATGTGGATCCCCATACACGCTCAGCCAAAGCTACGATAAGAATAAAAGACGGAGATACTCTTATCATGGGAGGTTTAATCAAAAGAGATGAAGATATGACAGTTCGTAAAGTTCCTTTTTTTGGTGACATCCCTATTATAGGCAAAGTTTTTCGTCACACTTATAAGTTAAATGAGAGTAAGGAACTCATAATATTTATTACTCCACATATTATAAAGGACTCTTATTATAGTATGACCCAGGCTTCAGATTCTATAGAGAGAGAATTTTCTGTAGACAATAGTGCTAGCAAAGAAGAGGTTGTTGAACAGACACTACAGGAGTTTAATTAATGGCGATAAGAGAGAAAGTTGGTGAGATCCTGATCAAAGAGGGCTTAATTACAGAGGAAGACTTTAGTCAGGCCATGGAGCATCAGAGGAAGAATGGTGGCAAGCTAGGCGATGTTCTAATGGCAATGGGCTTTGTTACCGAGAAAGAGATAGCGGCAGCCTTAGGTAAGCAGCTTGGCATATCTTATATAAGTATAGCCAGCGGTAATCTACGTCCTGCTCATGATCAAGGCTTAGAAGCCTTGATATCTGAAGAGGTAGCAAGAAAATATCTAGTATTGCCGATATCAAGAACATTTAACTCTCTCACTATTGCAGTAGTTGACCCTCTTGATTTTATAACAATAGATAATTTAGGAAAGATCACAGGCTGTGATATCAACTCTGTTATTACAACAAAAGCCGAAATCGTACAAGCAATCGATGAGTTTTATGGGCCACACGATGTTTTTAAAGAGGCTATAGAAAGCTCATATGAGAAAAAAGCAAATAGCGTTACGCTTAATTTAGAAGATACTTCCGAAGATGATACAGCAAGCCTAGATCGCCTTATTGCAAAAGCAGAAGAGGCTCCGGTTGTTAAGTTAGTTGATCTAGTTATAAGGCAGGCTATAGACGAGGGTGCCAGCGATATACATATAGAGTCTCTAGATAAGAAGATGAGGTTACGCTATAGGGTCGATGGAATTCTTCAAGAGAAACCCCCTCCAGCACCGCATTTAAAACTTGCAATAGTATCACGCATAAAGATACTTTCTAAACTCGATATAGCCGAGAAAAGGCTTCCCCAGGACGGTAGCTTTGTATTGAAACTCGAGAATAAACTTGTTGATTTTAGAGTCTCTGTTGTTCCAACTATCTATGGCGAAAAGGTTGTTATAAGAATATTGGATAGGTCTCAATTGCCGCTTGATTTAGCACAGCTTGGCTTGAGCACTAATCAGCTTGAAATTTTTAGAGAGGCTATTAATCAACCCTACGGGGCCATATTCCTTACTGGTCCTACAGGAAGCGGAAAAACAACAACACTCTATGCAGCGTTAGAGGAGATAAATAGTCCGGATAAGAATATTACAACTATTGAGGACCCTGTTGAATATCGGCTTGATGGTATAAATCAAGTCCAGGTTAAGTCTCAGATAGGATTGACTTTTGCCAATGCGCTAAGATCTTTTTTAAGACAGGACCCGGATATTATTCTAGTTGGTGAAGTCAGAGATTTAGAGACTGCAGAGATATGCGTAAGAGCAGCATTAACAGGTCATTTAGTGCTGTCTACTTTACATACAAATGATGCTGCATCTGCAATTACACGTTTAATGGATATCGGTGTTGAGCCTTACCTTTTAACACCCTCTCTGTTTTTGGTTGCAGCTCAGAGATTAGTTAGAAAACTTTGCTCTAACTGTAAAGAGGCATATGAGCCTACAGCGGATATATCGAAGCGTCTTAAAGTTAATAAAGATTTGATATTTAGAGCCAAGGGTTGTGATAAATGTAGATGGACAGGCTATATTGGAAGAGCAGCTATATATGAATTAATACCGATAGATTCCGATATACGCGATATGATTGCCAGGCGGGCCGATGCTCAAGAGATAAAAAATTTAACTGCTGAGAAAGGCTTCTTAAACCTCTGGGACAGCGGTATCTCTAAAGTTGAAGAGGGTATCACAAGTATAGAGGAAGTTTTAAGAATAACGCTCATAAAAGAAGGCTAATCTAAATGGCGACTTATATCTATAGATGTAGAACTCCCAAAGGCGGAATCGAAAAAGGGAGTTTAGATGCAGCTGATAAAGATAAAGCGGTAGGCCATCTTCAAGATAGAGGTCTGGTCATCGTCTCCTTAAAAGCTAATGTGGAGCTTTTAAAAACTAAGCAAACATCTAGAACTAAGCGTTTTCGCATCAGAGTTAAAATCGATGATTTGGCTTCTTTAGCGCGGCAGCTTGCTACGCTCCTTGACGCAGGAGTTCCCTTGCTTAGGTGTCTAGAGATTGTAAGAGATCAAGTCGAAGTAAAATCTTTATATAATGCTCTGGAAAAAGCTAATAAGGATGTTGAAGCAGGTGAAGCTTTAAGCGCAGCACTTGCAAAACACCCCAAGATATTTACAGATTTTTGGGTAAATCTTATTTCTACAGGCGAGACCAGCGGTCAGCTTCCTTTGGTTTTAATGCAGCTTTGTGAGTATATGGAGTCTACTGCAGCATTACAGAGAAAAATGATATCCGCTCTTATCTATCCAATTCTTCTTTCTGTAGCATCTACAGCGGCTTTAATTGTCTTCTTAACTATTGTGGTGCCGATGTTTACTCAGCTCTATAGCTATTTTGATGCTGATCTTCCAATGCTTACTCAAGGAATAATGGTAGCAAGTGATATTATGAAAAAATGGACGCCGCTTCTTTTAATAATGTTTGGCGGGTTTGTATTTTTTATCATAAAGTTTAAGGCCAGCGAAAAAGGCGAAGTGCTTTTTGACAGATTAAAGATTAAAGTCCCTGTTTTAAGTGCTCTATTTTTTAATATTATACTATATCGTTTTAGCAGTGGTCTTTCCATGCTGCTTAAGAGCGGTGTACCCATTCTTTATTCTTTAGAAGTTGTCTCTAAAGCGGTTGCTAATAAAATTTATGAGGGTATCATCGTTCAAGCAAAAGATAAAGTTAGAGAAGGCGGTTCTCTTGGCTCAATCCTTGAATTATATTATCAGGAGTTTCCGCCCTTTGTAACTAATATGGTAAAAATAGGCGAGGAGAGCGGCAGCTTGCCCAATATGCTTGGGCATTTGGCGGATTATTATCAGGAAAAAGTGGAGACTATCGTAGAGCGTCTTCCTTTTATAGTTGAGCCGGCTATAATTTTGACGGTAGGCGGTGTAATTGGAATAATAGTAGTTGGAATGTTTCTGCCTATATTTGGACTTGCAACAGCAGTTGATATGTAAGAATATAAAGGAGATAATAAAAACAGGAGGCGTAATATGAAGCGAAAAGGTTTTACCATGCTTGAGATTTTGATCGTTATTATTATCATTGCAATCTTGGCAACATTTGGAATACCTCAGTATCTTAAAGCATCAAAGCGTGCTATAGCATCTGAAGCAATAACAACAATCGGTGCAATAAGAGGAGCCATAGCAAGATACAATCTGGAGTGGAATGATGTTCCCGTCTGCGTTGAGGGCGACTGTGATAATTTAGATATAAGCAATCCTAATGCTGTTGCAGGTACAAATTTCAGCTATGTGATAGATGATGGTGGTATAGAAACTTATAAAATTACTGCTACAGGAGGCGTTGAAACTCGTGCTGCTGGGATATGCGTTCAATATGATTCAAGTACCGGTGAGATAGATCGTGAATCCGCTGATTGTTCGTAGTAAGCGGCAGTTAAATATATATTGACCATGCTTTTGGGATGCAAATGTTATTTTTAAAGAAAAACAATGCTCTTACAGTTTTAGAGCTTATAGTAGTTGTTGTAATAGTAGGGTTGCTTGCTGCTATTACGGTGCCAAATTTTAGCAAAACTCTTGCTAAAAGCAGGGAGAAACTTGCAAAATCCAACTTACAGATGATCTTAAGTGCCCAGAAATTATATAGAGCTAGCAACGATAGTTTCTATGAGTCTGAATCTGGTGGTACAATTTATATAGAGGAGATAAATAAAGCATTAAATCTAGATATAGAAGATAAATATTTTGATTATGAGGTAGAATATAAGGATGATTATGATTTTGAAGCTAGAGCTAAAAGTAAGATCAATGACAACGAATATGTAATAGGACCAGAGGGATTTATAGATTAAAGCGAGGTTTTTATGAAAGAGAGAATGGATGACTATCTTAAGATGACTGTTGAAAGAGGTGCAACTGATCTTCATATGACCGCTGGAAGACCCCCGCAGCTAAGGATAGACGGTGAGCTGGTATTGGTAGATGAAGGGCCTCTTTTGCCCGAAGATATAGAAGAATTAGCTTTTTCTATCCTTGGCGATACTCAGATTGGGTATTTTAGAGCCCAGAAAGAGCTTGATACATCCTATGGTTTAAAAGGTATAGGCAGGTTTAGGATAAACCTTTTTTACCAGAGAAGCTCTGTGGGGTGCGCTATCAGGTTTATTCCTTTTAAGGTGCCTATGATAGAAGATCTAGGTCTTCCTTTAGGGCTTAAGGAGTTTTGTGATAAATCATCCGGACTTTTTCTTGTTTGTGGACCTACAGGGTGCGGTAAGTCAACAACTCTTGCAGCTATGATTGAATATATGAACCAGACTCGAGGTTGTAATATTGTGACCGTTGAAGATCCGATAGAGTATCTACATAAACATAACAGATCAACGATAAATCAAAGAGAGTTAGGGCGGGATACCCATTCTTTTGCAGAAGCTTTAAAGCATGTGGTGAGACAGGACCCGGATGTTATTATGATAGGAGAGATGCGCGATTTAGACACTATGCAGGCAGCGATTACACTCTCTGAGACAGGACATCTTGTTTTAGCGACTCTACATACAGTTGATACGACTAATTCAATAGCAAGAATTGTAGATGTCTTTCCTTCTTTTCAGCAGCAGCAGATACGCTTACAGTTATCCTTGGTGTTGTTGGGCGTGATAGTTCAACAGCTGATACCCAGAAGAGATAGCAAGGGGCGTACATTAGCCTATGAGCTTATGAGGGCAACTCCTGCGATCAAAAACATGGTTCGAGAGAATACGCTCCATCAGATATATTCAGTGCTTCAGACGGGTAGGAGTGAGGGTATGGTTACGATGAACCAGTCTTTGATAGAATTACATCGTAAAAACATCATCAGCCGTGACGAAGCTATCAAACGTAGCGCTAATCCGGAAGAACTAAGACGGATAATTCTTTAACAGATGACCTTTTTTTTAAATAATAAGAGAATAGGTTTTACACTTCTTGAGGTGCTTATGGTAGTAGTAATAATTTCTATTTTAAGCACTTTAGGCTTTGTTCAATATAGCAAAATTATAGAGAGACAGCATGGACGCAATGCACTTGCTTATCTAAGAGCTATACGAGGTGCTGAAATTAGTAATTATATAGATAACAAAGAATTTACGAATAATATCGACGATTTAGATTTAAGTTCTGGCGTGTTTGATGCCGATAATGATTTTGATATTTCAATCTCGACTTCTAGTGATTCTTTTACAATAACTGCAGAAAGAAAAGGTAATACTTTTCTGGGATACTTAGGAAAAAAAATTGTTCTTACCGTAACGGTATCAGATCAGGGGATAACAACAGATATAGAGACTGATACTGATGATGTATATAAAAACCTTTAATAATATGCAGAAGAAAAATAGTGTTACACTTATGGAGCTTATAATTGCAATGTCGATCGCGACATTTCTTATTGGTGCGGTTATAACATATAATTTGATAGGAGAAAAGTTTTATCATTCCACAAGTAAGCAGGCAACTTTGTTAAACGATGCTCAATATTTAATGCGGCAGATCGGGAAAGACTTTAAAGAAGCAGAGGATGTCAAATTTATCAATAATACTGCAAAGGTTGCCTCTATTGATTCAGGAAAAACTATAGAATATGAGTTTGTTGAAAGTGCAAGAGAGATCAGGTATTCTAATAGTGCGAAAGATATTGACAATGAATTATTTGCTTCCAATGTAGAATTATTTTCTATTGAGTACCCCGATCCAGATAGAGATAATTTTGTAAGAGTTGAAATACATCTTTTGATGGGTGAAATATCTAATGCAAAAACAAAGGAAGAATCACATTATGTTACAACGTTCTGTTTGCGTAATAAAGAGCCATAAAGAAAAATCTACAATTCTAGTATTTGCAATTGGCATGGTAATAGCAGTTGCTATCTTATCTACTGCAGTTATGATGCTTGCTACATCTCAAATATTTTTAATGGAGACTCAAAAAAAAGAATTGAAATGTTATTACGCAGCAGAAGCGCAAATACGCTGGGCGGCTTCTCGTTTGCAGAAAGATCCCAGCAACTACGATACCATTCCTGTTTATACGATAGAGGATGCAGAGGAAGTTGTTCTTAAAATTATTTCTCTCCAAGACTCTCTTAATACGGTAGACTTACAGGCAATGATAGAAGCTAATGAAAGTAGTGCTACAGATAGATTTGAAATTAAGGCGTATGTTCAGTATCAAGGTGTTTTTGGCAAAAAGGCATCAGCTGTACGGTTAGACGCTGTTGTAGAAAGAAAGGTTGAGAGGCAGGGTTTGTCGCAAACTTTTGATATTACTACTAGCATAAAAGAGTGGCAGGAAATAAGGCCTCCAGAACCTCCGGAATAACTGTAAATGA
>JAVCCU010000002.1 GCA_030765335.1 Candidatus Kaelpia aquatica
AGCTTGACTAAGCTCTTATTGTATGGATATATGTGTGTGTTTGTGTAAACCGTAGGATAGCGAAAGGAGGTAATTGTGAAGAGGCAAGGAGATCTTCTTATAATGAAGGTTGCTACTATCCCGATAATCGCAAGGAAACAGGAAAGCCGTGTTCTAGCCGAAGGCGAAGCTACAGGACATCTTCATAAACTTGATGGCGGTGAGGTTTATATGGAGAATGATACCTTGTATTTTAAAGTGGATAGGAAAACAGTGACTTTAACTCATCCTGAACATAAGTTACTTACCTTTGAACCAGGTTATTATAAGGTAATTAGGCAGCGTGAATACGAACCGAAGAATCTACGCTATGTTAATGATTGATACTGAAGAAATAGGCCATACCTGGCTTAATGGGCGGCTTCAGTATATTTATACGAGTTTAGACAAAGCAAAAGCAGAATCTCTTGGTTATTATGATAATGGAGCTATTAAGTTTCATTATTCAATATGCAATAGTCAATTCCATGGAGATTGTTTTATTTACTATGAAGACGGTAAGATTGAATCCAAAACACCTTATAGCCATGGGGCAATAGAAGGGGTAAAGAGATGTTGGTATCCAGCAGGTGAGCTTCATTTAGAGGTTAGCTATAGTGGAGGGTTGCGTCATGGATATTTTAAGGAGTGGCATAGAAACGGGAAGCTTAAATCGCAATATACTTTTATCAACGATAGCCCGGAAGGTATTTGGTTTGATTGGCATGAAGATGGAAGAATTAAAGAACGTATTCCTTGCAGAGATGGTCGCCGACATGGAATCCTAAAATGTTGGGATGCTGATGGTAAAATAGGATCACGAAGAATGTTTATTAGAGGGGTAGAAATGCAGGGTGCTATCAATAGGCTTATCAATTCGGAGGAACTTAGAGCAAAACATCTTCTTACAATGCAGAATACTGCGGTACGAAGAATTTGCCTCGAAGAGATTGGATATGCGCAACTACTTAAGCAGTTGCCGTATGATGTGGTTGATAAAGACGATGAGCAAGAACTTGTAAGCGTTGCTTGGCATAAGAGAGAAGAGTTGATATTTCTTGTTAAAGTAAAGTGTCCGTCAACGGATGTTTTTTATGCACTACGTGTTCCGCCTACCATACAGCGTGTACGACAGGCGGTTGCTTGGACATTTAATATGAACGAGGGAGAATATCAGCCAGATCAAGAGACTTAGTACGCTATGGCATTGACATTAGCAAATTTTATGGTAATATTATTTTTACAATTTGGTAGAAAGTCCTGTGTTCGAAGGGGGAACCTGGACTATAAAAAAGGAAAACCTTCGTTTAAGTTTGGCAACAGACTGGGCGAAGGTTTTTTGTATTTAAACCCTTAAAAAGGAGGTGCAGCATGAAGGGAATTGGGGAGCTGAAAAACATTCAAATTATCATCTTAGGGCTATGTATTGTTTGCGCCACGGTATTTTCAACAGTGATATTATCAAAAGGTGTTATTCAAGTAAAGAAACTTACTGAAGAGATAATCGAAGTATCGGGTTCGGCTGAAAAAGATATAGTATCTGATTATATAGTTTGGACTTCTGAGTTGAGAAGACGTGATATAGAGCTAAAGGATGCTTATGCACAGCTTAAAGATGATCTTAAAAAGGTAAAAGCATACCTATTGTCAAAAGGTATTAAAGATGGCGAGATAGTAGTCTCACAGGTTAAGAATGTTACTCTCTACAAGAAAACAGAAGAAGGGCACAACACTAATGAGATAGAAGGCTATTTAGTGGCTCAAGAGATTGAAGTAAGGTCATACGATGTTAATAAGATAACTGATATCTCCCGTCAGTCTACGGAGCTCTTGGATCAGGGTATACAGTTTATGTCAGATGCTCCTGAGTATTTTTATACAAGTCTATCAGATCTTAAGATTGAGATGTTGGCTCGTGCTACAGAGAATGCTAAAGAGAGGGCTGTAAGAATAGCAGCTTCAACAGGAAGTAAGATAGGTGTAATACGTTCAGCAAAGATGGGGACATTCCAGATAAACCCCATAAACTCCTATGATGTATCCTGGTATGGCAATCATGATACCTCATCCTTAGAAAAGAAAGTTATAGCCATAGTCCATGCTAAATTTGGGGTAGAATAAAATATGTTGATATAGATTGAAATAAGAGCCAAAATATTGAATAGCATAATTTTGGTTAAATAAGGAATTATAATATACGTATGAGCAATATTCTGGAAGGAGCAAAGAACATTTTAACCGAGCAAAATGATATCAATGGTAGAAGTCAATAATCCGACAAATTGTTCTTTTTACAGGTAAGGTACTAGTTGTTAAATTTTTTTAACACTGGTGGTCAAATAATATAAAGAAGGAAGACACTGATATTGAAACGATTAGGAAGAAGTATATTTCAACTACACTGATTTATTGAAATATGAAAACTATGGTTTTATAGATGAACTTAAAAAATGGCATGTCAAAAATTAAGAGAATTTTTAGTTGAATTGTTTTAATAGTGGTAAAATACAAACAATAGGTAAAAGTATTAGTAATTTTATTTTAAGAAGATATAAAATGCTAATTACAGGGCCAGTCAGAGAAATGAGAGGACAGAAAAGACAGCAAAAATAGGAGGAGAAAATGAAGGGAAACTTTAATATGGGTACGACATTGTTAGCAATTATGCTCTTAGGATCCCACTTGGTGTTTGCTCAAGAGAGTGGAAAGTTAGCTGGTCCCAAGAAGACTGTGGCTGTAATAGGATTTGAAAATGCTTCGGGAATGAGAAGCTATGTAAGGTTGGGGGATGATTTTACTGCTCAGCTTACTGAGTCTTTGATTCAAAGCGGTAAATTTATTGTTTTATCAAGAACAGAGTTAAGCAGTGTTTTTATTGAGCAAGATTTAGCGGAAAGTGGCAGGATGGCCAAATCTTTGACTGCTCAAAAGGGTAAAGCTATCCCTGCTCAGATATTGGTTACAGGCAAGATTACCGAGTTTACGCAAGATGCGAGTGGGGGAACGCAAGGGTTAAGAGTTGGTGGTTTTAATTTAGGAGTAAAAACGTCTAGTGCTCATATGGCAGTAATCATTCAGATTATTGATTCTACTACAGGAGAAATCTTAGATTCTAAGAGAGTGGAGGGAAAAGCGAAGGCATCTGGTCTTGCTGTGGGATATAGCGGGGCGTTTGATTTAGGGTCTTCAGGTTTTAAAAAGACTCCCTTAGGAAAAGCTACTCAAAATGCTATTGACAAGGCTGTTACTCATATCGCAGGTAAGCTATCAAAGATTCCCTGGCGGGGGAGGGTAGTTTTAATTAAAGACGAGGTAGTTTACATAAATGCAGGTTCTGAAGCTGGTATAATTATAGGAAAAGAATTCGTTGTTTACCGAAAAGGAGAAAGCATAATTGACCCAGAAACAGGAATAGAGCTAGGAATGGAAACGACTAGGGCTGGAAAAATTTCTGTAACTGAAGTGCAGCAAAAGTTTTCTAAGGCGAAAATTTTAGATTCTACACTAGATATTAATAAATC
>JAVCCU010000003.1 GCA_030765335.1 Candidatus Kaelpia aquatica
ACAAGACTGACTAATTTACCAGAGTTCTCTTCAGCTATACCCAGTTTTGCATGGACTAACTCTCCAAAACGTGTATCTGATATAAACCATTCACCTGAACTATTCTCTCTCATCTCAATAGCCCCTGCAGGGCAGGCAAAACTACAGAAGGCACATCCTTCGCAAGCAACTGAATCAACAGTAAGATCCTTTCCTATAGCCTCAAAACGGCATAGTTCTATGCATTTTTTACATTGAATACACTTATCCTTATCAATGGATGCTGTAACCCCACTCCTAAATTCATACCTCTCTCTTATCTCAGGAGCTAAAAGCAGGTGTAAGTCAGCTGCATCAACATCACAGTCTGCCATAATTTTATTCTTAGCCAAAGCCGCAAAGGCTCCTGTAATTACCGTCTTACCTGTTCCACCTTTTCCACTTATTACAACAATCTGTTTCATTTCAATCCTTTCTTAATATTTAACACTATACTCTCATCTTACTGCATGCATTCTGAGCAGCAAGAATAATAGGGTACATTGTCGGCGCACTTGTAAGATATGGATGGGTAGCTATTTGTAGAGTCTCAAGCTCTGTTGCCGACATTCTTTTCTGAATAGCAACTCCAATAATATTGATTGCCTGAGCACATGACATACCGCAACTCACTTGGCCACCTAAAATAATACCTGACTGTTTAGAAAATATAAGTTTGACCTTACCTTGAGAAGCGCCAGGAAGAGTGCCGGGATGCTTATCTACTCCATCTGCAGTCCCTACTACTATCTCAAAGCCTTCTTTAAGCGCTGTATTCTCAGTAAGCCCAGCTGAGCCAAGGACTAATCCATCTATATAAGTTGAGTATATAGCAATGGTACCTTTATTTTCACGAACAACTTTTATCTGATAAAGATTTGCTCCTGCAATCCTTGCCTCAGCAGTTGCAGTAGAAGCAAGCATAACAGAAATAGCTTTTCTGGTATAAAAATCTTTTTTACAAGAACAATCCCCGATGGCAAATATATCTGAATCTGATGATACTCTGCCATATTCATCAACCAAAATACCATTAGCATGGCCTATCTCTAAACCTGCATCAACTGCAATCTCTATATTAGGTTTTGAGCCAACTCCTAATATAACTGCATCTATAGCTCTCTCTTCTCCACCGCGAAAACGTACTTTCTCAACTTTCTCATCTCCAATTATCTCTTCAACTTGAGTAGATGTTAAAATCTCCACTCCTTTTTCTTTTAAACGCTCTTCAGCCATAAGAAAAAACTCTGGATCAAAAGAATTGGCTAATAAATGCGGCAGAGTTTCAACCAATGCAACAGAAAGGCCTTCTATTTTGGACAACTCATCAGTAAATTCAACTCCTATAAAACCACCACCAATAACTAAAACTTTTTTACATTTCTTAATATCATCAACTACACTTTTTAAATACCCCAACTCTTTGTAAATAGGATAAACTCCTTTTTTATCTACGCCTTTAATTGGAAGATTGATAGGCGTAGAACCAACGGCTAATATTAATTTTTCATAAAAATATTTATCACTATTAACTGTCTTTACAAATTTTTCTTCCTTATTAATGCTGGTGGCTTTATCTATTACTATATCTATATTATTTTTTTCTAAAGATTCATTTCCGAGCTTATTCTCTTCAGGGTTCTTCAAACTTTCGAACATGTAGGGTATACCACAGGGGATCACTCCATCTTTGATATCCTTCATAACTAAAACATCTTTGTCTGGATAGTATTTTTTGACTGTTACAGCACTTACTACTCCTGCTGGGCCACCACCAATAACTAAAACATCCGTTCTCTTTTCCACAAAACCTCCTTGGTCTACTAAAATGTAATTACTTTATCTACCTCTTTAATCCACTGAGCTAATTCCGTCATCTTAGCTTCTTGGGCTCCATCGAAATAGGGCTTCCCTTTATAAATACCGCATCTAGTTTTACAAGTTCCACATACTTTAACTATTATTCCTTTTAAAATAAGATCTTTCAATAATTGCCCTAAGTCAAAATAACCTTCAGGAGGTTTAGCTTCATCACGAGCTAAATCAATCGCATCATTCATAAGAAATATCCTGATTTCTATATTCAAATCCACAAGCTTTTCAATAAGCCGTAAACCATTCCAAGAGATATCACTACCATCGTAGGGGTTATTATTAAAAATAAAGAGTACTTTCATCTTATTCTCCTTTTAAAATTTCTTGAATATTATTAAACAATTTTTGAAATTCAATCTTATACTTAGGAAACATCTCTACTATCAGCTTGCCCTCTGAATAAGCAGAGGCAATCTCTTTTTTAAAAGGTATTTTCATAAGTATTGGAATGTTCTCTCTTAAACAATATTCTTCTGTTTTATTATTACCTAAATCAGATTTATTTATAACTACTCCAAATGGAATCTCTATCTTTCTTACAACCTCCACAGCTAAGATAAGATCATTTAATCCAAATGGCGTAGGCTCGGTAACAAGAATAACAAAATCTACATCTTTTATAGCTGTAATAACAGGACATGATGTCCCAGGAGGAGCATCTATGATAGTAATCTTATCTTTATTAATATATTTTTTAACAGCCTTTATAAGCGGAGGGGACATCATCTCTGATATATTAAGTTTACCATAAGTAAAATCCAGACTATCTTTACTACCTGACTCAACAACTCCTATCTCTTTATCAACCTCTCTTAAGGCTTTTTCAGGGCAGAAATAACTACAAGAACCACATCCATGACACAACTCAGGAAATATAAGAACTTTTTTATTGACTATAGCTATAGCATTATAAACACAGACCTCTTGACACTTTCCACAGCTATTACATTTATTTTCATCTACAGCAGGCACAGGAATAGAAACAATCTCTCTATTTTTTATCTCTGGATTTATAAAAATATGTGAGTTTGGCTCCTCAACATCACAATCTAAAAGCTGTGCATTAGAAATAGAGAGTGCAAGATTTGTGGCTATAGTAGTCTTGCCTGTCCCGCCCTTTCCGCTGGCAACTGAAATAATCATATATTTATATAAGCTGATGAAAAGCTATCAATGTATCCTGAAACTTGTCTACATATTGAGCTGTTTTAAAACCTTTATCTACCAAATAATCTTTTATTTGAACCAACATGATCTCATTATTTTGATGCCTTCCTCCTTCGCTACTATGGATCTTATCCATGAGCTTTAATCCTTCTTTATTGAAATCGCTTAAAACAATTTTACCTTCTAAAGAGATAATCCTTATAAATTCATCTATAACTTTAAATGGATTTAAGAGATGATGTATCATATTAACTGAGAAGATTATATCAAAACACTCATCTTGAAAACTTAACTGTTCGGCGTTTTCTATTTTAAAATCTACCTGTTTCTCTAAGCCAAATTTCTTTATATTCAGCCGGGCAATTTTTTGTTCTTGTTCTGAGATATCCACGCTGCTGAATTTATACCCCTCTTTTGCTAAAGCAACAGTTAAGTGTCCTTTACCTGTGCCAACTTCCAATATGTTACCATAAAGAGGCTCAGCGCTTTGGATAACAAATTTCCGTTCCATTTCAATATCATAACCAAAGCTTTTATAGAGGGCTGCTCTCTCTAAATATCTCTTATGATTCTCTGCCACTGCTGCTTCCAAAATTATTCCCTAACCATCTTAGCCCCACACTTAGGGCAATTTACTGAATAACAAGGAACTCCTACGTTATGAGCTACCTTTGTATTACAACTTGGGCAGACACACTCTCCGGCAGGACCTGAGCCTGCTTTATTACCACTCATCCTACCGCGACCTCCAGCTCTACTCATACCTCTACCAGTTCCTGATTCAGCCCCGAAAGGACCTGTTCCATCACCTCTAGGCATTTTGAACCTCCTTTTTGAATTATCTTTAACTCATTCCAAACTTAGAGTCTACGCTGGGTCCTTGAGTTGATTTAAGCTCTCCCGCTTTATATCTCTCTATTACCTCTTTAATAGAACCTGAGACTCCGGTAATTATATTGATATCTGCTGCCTCTAATGTTCTAAACGCATTAGGCCCAACATTACCTGTAATAACTACAGTTACACCTTTAGAAGCTATTAACTGCCCAGACTGAATACCTGCTCCACCAGAAGCGGCAATATTGCCATTCTCAATAACTTCGAACTCTAAGGTATCTGTATCTACAATGAGAAAGTAAGCACATCTTCCAAATCTTGGATCTACTTGAGATTCAAGATTTTCACCTTGCGCAGTAATACATATTTTCATATTTATATACCTCCGTTTTAAATTATCTTATACTCTTATCTATATTTAATTTGGGTGATTTTCTTCATCTTCATGTTCACACTCTGTCTTCTCTACTCCATATCCTTTTCCTGCCCCTGGATTACAGAGGCTCTCTCCACTTTCAAGTTCACCATTAGCAATCTTA
Organism: Candidatus Kaelpia aquatica; assembly: GCA_030765335.1. Lineage (NCBI taxonomy): Bacteria > Pseudomonadati > Candidatus Omnitrophota > Candidatus Kaelpia > Candidatus Kaelpia aquatica. The sequence goes on from JAVCCU010000003.1 coordinate 4,437, forward strand.
TTAATTACATCCTCTATGCTACCGCTAACTCCAACAATCGTATCTATACTAACTTGATTAAATAGATTTAAAGCACTCATCCCCATACCACCAGCAACAATAACATTAATACCTTTATCGTGTAAAAACTGAGGCAAAAACCCTGGGTGATGGCCAGGATTATCAATGCTACTTCTATTAATCACTTCATTATCTTTTACCTCAACAAGAGTAAAAGAAGGACATCTGCCAAAATGAGCAGATACCATATTCCCATCTGTAGATATCGCTATCTTCAATATTACACCTCCTAAAATTTTGAAAAAGGCGGAAATAAAGCTCAGTCCCTACTTCCGCCTATCTCTTTTAGTTATTCTTTTTTAGATCCTGAGCTGGATTCTAACTCTTTTATCCTGTTATTAACCATATTAACTTCATCTTGCATAGCTTTAAGCTGTTCTTTAAGCATGCTCGCTTCCTGCTGAAGACTTAAGCTAGAAGCAGCTGGAAAATAAGGGTAAGCAGGGGCTCTAAAACCTCTACCCATACCGTGACCAAAACCGCGACCTCCACCTACGCCACGTCCAAAACCTCCGCCTGCTGTTGGATTCATATAACCTGGAGTAGAATAACCCGCACAGTAACCTGCTCCACGTCCTGTCATAGAACCCATTCCTGCTGGACCTGCTCCATTTCCACCTGGCATTTTACTCACCTCCTTTCCAATATTTTTGGCATCTAATTTGACAATACAATATCCCATTCCACGTCCTGTCATTGGGCCCAGAATTTGAGGTCCTCTTCCATCAAAACCTGGCATCTTACTCACCTCCTTCTTTACTACTGATAATCAGTATCATTAATATTCAAAAAAAATAATAACTACAGCTTCATTTCTGACATCTATCGCATAAGCCGGAAAACTGAATAAAATGATCTTTTATTTTAAAATTGTACTTTTTAGAAAGACCTTTCTGAGTCTTGTTAAGCAATTCAACCTCTTCATTAATAAAATCCGTATAATCAATTACTCTACCACAATCTGTACACACCAAATGATGATGATGTATTACCTTAGGACCTTCGATCAATTCATATCTTGCTCTACCATCTCCGAAGTCGAATTTGGAAACCAGCCCCATATTAACAAGTAATTCTAAGTTGCGATAAATCGTAGCCAGGCCTATATCAGGATAAAACTTATTTACTGCCATATATATATCCTCTGCACTAAGATGTTTCTCTGTCTTGCTCAAAACCCCTAAAAGTGCTTCCCGAGGTATAGTTAATCTATACCCGCAACCTCTAAACCTTCCATGCCACCATACTGGGCCTCTCATTTTTATTGGCATATTCTAGTTTCTCCTTGTTAATAATGATTCTCATTATTATTTATACCACATTACAAAATATTGTCAAGGTTATTTTAAAATTTTTCCTTGCCACATTTTTAATAAATCCAGAGATAAAAAGAAAAGCTCTACAACTTAATTAGTTGCAGAGCTAAAAGATGAAAACGGCTCCCTGTATTGGACGAGTTTCGCAACTGGTTGTATACAGAAAAGGCTAATTAACTCTGTAAAAAATTATTTCCTTTATATTGTTCTATTACCCAATGAATCTTTATTCTTGTTTCTTTGCAATACTCACATTAACAGCGCTTGCCCCTTTTGGGGTTTTTTCAATTTCAAACTCAACTTCCGTATTTTCATTCAAAGCATCAAACTCAACACCCACAAGACTGTTCTTGTGGAAAAATACTTCGCTGCCATCAGTATCACTTATAAAACCAAAGCTCCTCTCGCGAACTAACTTCTTTATTTTTCCTGTATGCATTTTAAACCTCCTTTTCGACTTTTATGATGCATCTTCCACCTATTAGCTCTTCTCTTCCTTTCTGATAGTATTATACAACAAACAAAAACCTCTTGCAATTTATTGAATCACAAAGGGTTGAAATATAAAAACTCCCCGTGCAAATCTTACATATAACATTATCTCTGAATACTGAGCCTATAGATATGCGCTGTATAGCCTAACATCTAAGGACATAGCCAGATCAGAGAGGTTGTTTTGGCAGGTCTTACGCCGCCCCGGAAGAGGCTCGAACTTATATTTAACGAGCTAAAAGGTGGAAATTTGTCCAATTTTGTCCAGTATTTTGGGCGGTCAATTTGCATAACTCTTTTACTTCAAAACAGTTACAAGATGTCCAACCTCATGGGGTAGACATTTAGCTAAAACGATACGATCCCAACTAAGTATACGCTTTAATAACATGAAAAAGGTCTTTTTCAGTTGTTAGATGTTATTCATTTTGTTGTCGTCTACTCTTTTATAAGTGCTAATACTTCCACCCATCTCTTTTAAAATAAATTTTTCACTCGTTACTTCTAAAAGTGGATTGACATCTTTTTCTCCCGCTCCGAAAAGAAGATTACTTTGGTCATAAGTCCAAGTGAAATTATTATCCTTCACTTCCCAGGAGCCCGTAGTTGTACTAGTTGGCTTGTCTTGACAATACCCCTTGGAAACAAAGGAACCGTCATTTTTGATTATCACAACTACCCGTGCACTTCCAACCGCCGCCTCCCATGTCCCAATAAACATTTCATCGATGTTCCCTGTGTTGTTTTGGCAGGATGAAAGTATAAATAACGACAACCCCAAGAAAGTAAGAACTAAAATATTTTTCCATATATAGGTTCCTTCGATAGGCTGTCTAAGATTATTTATAAATCCAATCATGGTTAAACTTATTTTACATAAACAAAAAACCCTCTGCAACCTATTACTTTACAGAGGATTAAAATATAAAAACTCCCCGTGCAAATCTTAGACATAACATTATCTCTGAATACTGAGCCTATAGATATGCACTGTATAGCCTAACATCTAAGGACATATACCAGATCAGAGAGTTTGTCCCTCGATTATGCATAGAAATAATATTTCTGGCACACCAATAATCAAAGATTATTTTGTGTTCCAAAAGGTTCATAGCCCCACCCGATAATATTTATATAAATTTAAAATAGTCTGAGTTTAAAGTACTCAATCAATGAAATTCCTTTTTTATCTACTTTGAGATTAACTTGCCAGGATTCAAGTCCTCTTTGGGTGGCTTTTTTTACTATCTTTACTATCTCTGCATTTGGTTTTTCAGGAACTTTGAACTTATTTGCATTATACAAATAACATAAAAGCACTATTGCTCTTTGGCCTTGCTTTATCTGGAGAGAAATCTCTTGGAAATGCCTACCTAATCTTTCAAAAGAACTAAATATTTTATCGTCTTTTTTGTCTCCAAACGGAAGATGTCTTAAAGGAGTTTTTACTTCAAGGAAACAATTATTATTTATTAGAAAATCAATTTTAGAATTATTTAATTTTACTTCTCTTCTAATTTCTTTGACATCAATAATTTTTTTAAGAAGATTGTTTTTGAGAAAGAATTCAATATAACCATTTACTTTGGTTTGATTAATCCCTACCCACAACTCAGATTCAGGAGATATTGCTTCCACAGTATAATTGGTTTTTCTTGCTTTCCCATTTGCTTTTGAGAGAAGGCAAGGAATATTTTTAAATTCCATATTTCCAATTCTGCCTGTTGATGGGCAATGACATTTTTCAGTTTCACCATCAATTTCAACTAACATTATGAACCTATTTGGTCTTGATTTAATCAATCCCCGAATCAGATTTTCACTAAACAAATAATTTTTCATTTTTTTATTTTCTTCCGTATAACGTTAGAATTCACCGGAATTTTTGGGCGCATCCCTAAAATTTCCGGTGCAATGACTTGTTAGGCGTTTCGTTTCTCGCATAAGTACGTGTAAATAAAGCCATTTTCCGTATCGGTTTCCAAGATGGAAAATCCTGACTTTCTCAACAAATCTTCAAAAATCCAGTCCAGAGTTGAATATTCTTTTTTGACATGATCAACGATTTCTTTTGTAAACTCTGCGCCTGTTGAATTCTCAATCCCTTCAATTAGGGTGTTAAAAAAAAGTGCGTAATCTTCAACATTGGAAGGGTAGACAACATCCTTGACAAAGAACTTCCCACCTTTTTTCAATAAGCTGTTAATTTTTTTTAATGCAATTGATTTCCAGAAATCTGGCAAATGATGAAGGGCTAGTTGGGTGAAAATGACATCAAATTGCTCTGGTGATTCATTGAAAGTCAAAAAGCCAGCGTGGTGAAATTCAATATTGTTTATTTTTTTTGAAGTTGCCTTTTTTTGTGCATACTCAAGCATGACAGGGGAAACATCAACTGCAACTACCTTCTGGCAGAGTTTTGATAGAGCGACTGCAAATTCTCCAGTGCCGGTGCCAAATTCAAGGATTTTTGAACTTTGGGTCGGAGCTGTAGCTTCAACTAATTTGTTCACTTCTTTTTTGATGTCCCTTAATTTTTGCATTCGGGCATCATATTTCTCCACTTCCTCCAAATTCGCATAGTCTACACCTATTTGCTGTATTTCGTTGTATTGCCATTTGTTTGTTGTCATATGATTTTCACCTAACGATTAAACTGAGCAGGGACACAAAAAATTGGTGGCCATGCCGCCGTGACCCGCGTACGTGTCCTGCGTATGCCGGGGTGTTGGGTTCTGCTCCAATGATTTTGTTATTTGTTAAAATTTTTTAACTTTTTACTTGTGAATGACCAATTCTCAAGTTTAAGATGTTTTACTTTTATAACGCTATTTCAGAAATAACGATTAGGATGACAATGCATCTGAAAACGCGCTTTCAGATGATATTCGTCCATCCTTTGGTTCGGTATTCTCCTGTCTCTGAAGTTCTCGGACATGCACAAAGAAGTCATGGAATGTTGGGTATTCCATAGGGTGGGATGGATTGACCTTTCGGCTTCGGACATCCCGTTGTTGCTTGCCCCATGCCCGCGCAATTGTCGGATTTGCCTCAAACCAGGCACGCATGGCATCCTGACACCTTCTGGCCAGCCCTTGCGGATCATGAGTGATGATGCCTTGTGAGAACATAAACCATCCGGCGGCACCTTCCTTCTGAATGGTGCCGGCCAGGGACTCGCAATACTCCCATCCAATATCGACGATAATACCCTCTATGGGGCCCTTGGCTCTCATGTTGCCTCGGTTGTCGCCTTGAATGTAGTCGTTCATATTTGGGCGTGCTGTGCTACATACAACGAAAACATCGATATCGGAATCTTGTCTTTCGCAACCATCGGCAACGCTTCCTTGGAGAACCACGCCACAGTCAGGATCTGCCTTGACGATCTCACGGGTCAACTCGTCTAGTAAGTCTTGATGTTTGCTCATGTATTCTCTCTGTCGAACGATTAAACTGAGCGGCGGCTCAAAAAAATGGTAGCCAAGCCGTCTGCTCCAGTGATTTTGTTAT
>JAVCCU010000004.1 GCA_030765335.1 Candidatus Kaelpia aquatica
AGAGGTTAAGCTCAACCGAATCAAGAAGATCCTTGCCGTAAAATTCAAACCTGCAAGTAGTGTTCCATTCGTTGAGAGTGGGTTTAAAATTCACCTCATAGATAGGTTCCCGCCAGTCAAAGAAATTCCCTGTATCGGGATCGTATACCTCTATAATTACACTTGATAGTTCATTAGACGGTACATCAATAACAATCTCCATCACGTTGTCTTCTGCACCGGCTAAACTGTTGCCTTTGGAACCAAAGACATAAAATGCTTTTGCTCTGGTATCCTGGTAAGGGATCACATAAGCTAGAGCTTTAACCCCCAACAGGGATAGCACATAAAAAACTACTGCAAAGGTAAATAATGTTCTCTTCATAATCACACCCGTCCTTTTTTTAAGATAGCCTCAATTTTTATCGCCCCTTTTCCCACTTTGAATTAGGACTCACCTAAAACGTTCTTATATTTTACGCTATCTGCAGGTAACGTCAAGATAAAATTTAAATTTTGGTAACAGCAGGAAGTAATTTTTAGAAAGTTTTAATCTTTATCATTTCAGTAGATTTTCTTGGATTTCAAGTGGAAGATGATCATACACTCTAGGCTCTATTTCAATTGCTCTTTTAATGTCTTCGATAGCTTCTTCAACTCGTCCTAACTGGTATTTACTCCATGCACAATTAACCCATGCCCGATGTGTATCTGTGCCAAGATTAAGCTCTATCGCTCTTTTTGTAGCTTCTATTGCTTTATGATGTTGACCTGTATAAAATTGAGAGTTTCCAAGGTTATAAAAAGCATGGGCAGAATTTTAATCTAGAGCTACTGTTTTTTCAGAAGCATCTATTGATTCTTCATACCTGAGCAGGATAGGAAAAAAACAGAGCAAATCCTACCGTAAATAAAATAATCCTTTTAAAGTATGGCATTGTTTATAATGCTTTTATATCCAATTCCTTGCTATAAATATGCCATATAGTTAGGAAGATTGCAAATTGAGTGCCGAAATTGCTATGTTTTGGAATGCAGGTTGTTGATAATCAATGACTTGATAAGATGATCTTAAGTTGTTTCTTTGCAACAAAAAGAAAGCGAGCCTTGAATTCTGTCATACCCTCATTAAAGAATGAGGATTTTTTATTTCGTCAATTAGTTATGAATACATGGCTCCATCCCCTATTTCTACAAAAAACACTTTTTACACCCTTTCCTGCTATCTCTACTCTGCTTACATATAGCTATAGTTTATCTATTTCTTCATAGCATATTTGTGCATTGATAAATATTTCTGCTTTTTCAAAATAATTTGCAGCCTTATATGGTCAGAGTGTATGAGAACCGCTGCATAAAGATGTTGTTTGAATAGATAAAAATCTCGGGAATCTTGTCGTCTTTATGTTTTTATCGTTTCCGCAAGTTAATATATGCTCTTAAGTTTTTTCTAAACAAATATTTTATTAACTGCTTAAAAATATGCGTGTTATAATAATTTTTTCTGAGAAACTTAAAACTGAAGTAAAATTTTTTATATGCTGAAAAAAGCAATTTATTTAATGTCTTTACGTCTATACTGTTCGGATGAAAGGCATTGGTGCTGAGATGATTAGAATAGGCATTCCAGTCGCTGCTCACCACACCATTCTCTTTAGCTAATTTTCGTAACTGGGTTCCGGGGTAAGGTGTATACAAACAGAAAATTTCTCCGTCAACAGGTAATCTTATCGCCCTATCGATTGTTTCTGCTATTTCCTTTTTTGTCTCTGACGGAAGTCCTATCATAAATGATGCATTAATTTTTATATCGAAATTTCTAACAATTTTTATCTTTTCCATTAACAAACTATCTTCCATCTGTTTATTCATTAATTTACGAATTCTATTATTCAGCGTCTCTATTCCTATATAAATCCTATCGCAACCTGCCCTTTTCATGAGTTGTACATCTTCTTTGTCGATAGTATCTATTCGCATACTGCATCCCCAGGAAATATTTAAGTTTTCTTTTATTATTTCCTGGCAGATAATTCTTAATCTTTTACTACTGTAATTGAAACTATCATCTTCAAAGGAAATAAAATCTATATTGAAATCTCTTTTTAACATTTTAATCTCTTCGCATATATAGTCCGGGCTATGCCCTCTTACCTTTCTGCCAAAAACCGTTTGATCACAGAATGTACATGCATAAGGGCATCCTCTGCTTGTAATTATAGAAGATGTTTTTCTCCCTCCTCTTAAAAAATGGTGATGATATTTATTAAAATTACTTAAAAGATGCCGAGCCGGTAATGGCAATGTATCAAGATTATCAATTAGTGGCATGGAATCCGTCCTTACCGTAGTGTTATTTTTTCTAAAAATAATTCCTTTACATAAACCAAGGTCATGTTTATTGCTTATAGCATTAGAGAGTTCACAAAACGTAATCTCCCCCTCACCAATGACACCGATATCTATATCCGGACACTCAGCCATAGTTTCCGAGGGTAGAACACTTATGTGAGGTCCGCCCAATACAGTGATTTTGCCTGGAAAGCTTGATTTTATAGTCTGTAAAAGTTTTTTTGCAGAATTAAAGGCCGCGGTTGTTGATGTAACACCGACGATATCTGGATCGAATAAATTGATAGAATTAATAATATTGATGTTACTTAAAATATTTAAATCCAAAATTTTTACAGAGTATCCATTTTTCTCTAAAAAAGAGGCTAAATAGCAGAGTCCCAGCGGAGGTAAAGATGGAGAGAATGGCGCCAGACATCCATATACTATTCTTCCCTTTATAAACGGGTTAATTAGCAATACTTTCATTTCTTTTTTTCGCGGAATTTAAGGTTCTCATTCCCCCGATTAACCAGATACATACTATCGGAAACATATGGTGAATCTGAGCGTGTTCAACTGTTGCTAAGATTAAGCTGTAGGGAATTATGCTTAAAATTAAGAAAGATGCGAGTTTATTCTTCCGAAATAATATTAAAAATGGCATAAAAAACGTATAGTAAAAAATATTTTTAAAGAAGTCAAAAAAATTACTAAATGAAAATATATAATTTTTACTATAGTGCTCTTCCCCGATATTCTCAAAATACAAAACATTAAACCAGTTTAAAGATCCATTTAATATAGATGGATAAATAACGTTGAAGAAAACCACTCCGACAAAGGTATAGGCAAAGATTCTGTTTACAATTTTTCTTTGTTCAATATTGCGTTTTATAAAAAATACTGAATAGAGAAATAAATATCCTGCCCCTAGGAAATATCCGGGAAACCTTACTAATGACATTAAAAACAGGTAAACCCCGCACCAAAGGAAATCTTTTTTTAATAAAAAATATGTAAATAAAAGAAAATTTAAAACATATATAGGATCTAACAAGATAAAATTCGATGCATAGACATAATCTTTAAGATATAAGAAAAGGAGCGTCAAACAAAAAAGACCTATAAAAAATGATACCTTTTCCTGCTTTATCAACAACTGTATTGCTGAAAAGATAAGAAATAACTCACCTAAGAACATAAATACCAATGTCTTATAAGACATTCCAAAAAAAAGAAATCCGATGCTTCCTATGTAATAATGCAAAAAAGGCTGTGCTGCCATAGTTCGATTACTTTCTAAATACTCATTGCTAAAAGTATAAATCTCCATTAAATCAGATAGTTTATCCATAAAGAGGAATTTTGAAGCAGGAAAAAAAAGTATTCCTTCACTGTTTACTTCACAATAAACATCACTCTGCATAGAGTTGATTTCTAAAACATTTATTTTACCCGTATTTTCTAGTATGTACTTAAAGAAAACAACACCACGTTTAGCAAATCTAACATAAGTTTCCAAAAAAAGTGTTGGCCCCCCGTACGGAAATGGTACAATAACAAAATCGCCCAAAGGATCTCCATTCCATCTAAGAGTAACTCTACTACCAACATTACCTTTTATTGCCAGAGTGATATAGGTAAGTCCTTCTTGCTCTTGCGGACTTTGAAAATAAATCTTTCCTGTTTTTCTATTCTCGAGAAAATACATTTTATTTTTTTTCTTCCAGACGCTTCCAAATGTGTAGGAGTGCGGTTGAATTTCATCTTCTTTAAAATGATGCCCATGGTTTTTATAAACCACAGCCCCCATATCTTCCAATCTGGAAAATAAGTGCCCCTTAAACAGGAGTATAAACAAACACAGAAAAAGAGTACTTGCGATAACTATTTTTATATCTGATTTTGATATACGAATAACCTTGAGGCGGATTCTCGGAAGGAAAAATAGAAAAGCTACGGAACAAATTATACTTATCAAATAGAGTTTGATAAGTATTAAGGGGGGCCAGATAAATTTTATCAGCGCTGTAAAAATAATAAGATAAATCAGGTTAACCGAAAAAGCTTTAAAGATAAACGCTAAGAATGTCTTCTCCTCTTTTCCGATAAAACAAAGTAGCAGTCCAGCAGGCAAAAATAAAATATATAAAAATTTAATAAATACAAACAGAGGGTTACTTGAGTTTATAAAGATGCCCAGTGCTAAAATAAATAATACATTCAGGAATAATAGTTTTCTACAATTTATCATTTAATGCCAATCTTAAAATACCTTTGATATCTTCGATTACAGTTTTAAATAATTTTACTTTCGTCTTTTTTCTCTCATTCCATATTATAGCTATTTCTTTGATCTTTAATCGCCGCCTATAGGCATAAAACAGTAATTCTGTATCAAAAAACCAATTGTTATTTTCGACAAGGTATAATAAAGAAAGAGCGGCTTCGCGTCTAAATATTTTGAATCCGCACTGGCAATCAAAACAAGGCAGTTTTAATACACCCCTGACCAATGCATTATAACCTTTTGATAAAAATCTTCTGAGAAATGAACGGGTTACCAAGGAAGGATTAATCAGCCTGGAGCCAATAACGATATCATTTCCCACTTTAATCTGACCATACATCTCTAAAAAATAATGCAGGTCTGCAGATAAATCTATATCCATATATCCTATAACCGGCCAGATAGAATTGGTTATCCGGAATCTTAATGCCCTACCCCTTCCTTTTGTATTTAACTTAAAAGTAAGTATGCTAGAAAATCGTTTCTCTAAATTTTTAGCAACATCGAATGTCTTATCAGTGGATCCGTTGTCTATTATAGTTATTAAAAAGTCGAATTTATGTTCTTCTAAAAATGCTTTTATCTTTAAGACATTTCTTTCCAGTATGTCCTGCTCATTGTAAACGGGTAGTATTATTTCTATAGCATTGCCCATAAGCTTAATTGATTTTAAAAAAGCGTGTATGTATCTTTACCCGAAACCACCTTTTAAATTGGCAGAAATTTGCTTTTGGGATGTTCGTAAATAAATCCCAAATAACTCCTAAAATACTATTCCATATGAATATTTTTATTGCCATCTTAATTATTTTATTTTTGCGAGGTTGATAATGCAAGCAAAAAAGCCAAATCGTACCCCTGTATCTTAGCCCGGTTGTTCCTTATTTTGATTGCGCCTTACGGCTTATCCGCTTGCGATCTACTTCTGTTAGATGCAATTTCCGAAGCCTTATATGTTTGGGAGTTATCTCAACCAATTCATCGTCCTCGATAAACTCAAGAGCAAACTCAAGGGTCATCTGCCGCGGAGGTATTAATGCAATTGCATCATCTTTACCTGAAGCTCGCATATTGGTTAGTTTCTTCCCGCGTAAGGCATTTACAATAAGATCAGTGCCTTTGTTGTTTACTCCAATTATCATTCCTTCATACAGTTTATCTCCTGGGTCAATAAATATTTCACCGCGTGCTTGTAGGTTAAAGAGCGCATATGCTACTGCATTGCCATTGTCATGTGAGATAAGGACGCCGCTCTGACGACTAGGCATCTCTCCTTTATAAGTTTGATATTCAAGAAAATTCTGATACATGATACCACTACCTCGGGTCATCACTAAAAACTCGCTCCTGAAGCCAATTAAGGCTCTTGAGGCGATAGTAAACTCCATACGGTGAGTACCAGAAGATGTTGTTTTTATGTCGCGCATCTGTGCTTTTCTGGATCCAATAGCTTGCATAACAGTACCCTGGTATGCATTCTCTAGCTCTATTATTACCTCTTCAACAGGTTCAAGCGTCTGACCGCCCATCTTCTTTAAGATAACCTCTGGTCTCGAGACTTCCATCTCATATCCTTCACGGCGCATCGTTTCAATTAAAATCTCAAGATGCAGCTCGCCACGCCCTGAGACTTTTAATCTCTCAGCTCCAACAACCTCTTCAACTTTAATGCCAACATTTATCATAGTCTCATGCTCAAGGCGCTCTCGGATATGTCGCGATGTTAAAAATCTGCCGCCATCTTTACCTGAGAGAGGGCTTGTATTATGAGAAAAATTCATAGATATTGTAGGCTCGTCTATCTTAATGGCAGGCAATCCTTTTGGATTATCAGCAGATGCAAGTGTCTCTCCAACTTCTACATCATCTATTCCGGAGATCAGTATAATATCTCCCGCCGTAGCTCTATTGTCCTCAACACGGACTAAGCCTTGGTATTTCATGATCTTAGTCGCTTTGCCTTTAGCAATGGTTCCATCACGTTTCACAAGTGCTACAGGATCCCCGACAGAGATAGATCCATGAGAAACCCGCCCGATAGCAATTCGCCCAACATAAGAGTCATAATCAAGCATTGTAACCAGCATCTGAAAAGGCAGATCAGGGTCAGCTATCGGCGGCAGCACCCTATGTAAGATAGTCTCAAGAAGAGGCTTCATAGAGTCTCTAGGTTCATCAAGATCAAGAGTTGCATAGCCATCCTTACCTGAGGCGTAAACAATCGGAAAATCAAGCTGTTCGTCAGTTGCATTCAGCTCGCAAAAAAGATCAAATGTCATACTTGCTACTTCATCCGGACGAGCATGAGGACGATCAAGCTTATTTACCACAAGTATTGGTTTTAAATGTAACTCCAGTGATTTCTTCAAAACAAATTTAGTCTGCGGCATGGGGCCCTCAAAGGCGTCAACAAGAAGAAGCACGCCATCAACCATTTTAAGAATACGTTCGACCTCACTGCCAAAATCAGCATGACCAGGTGTATCAACAATATTGAATTGGACCCCCTTGTACTGCAGAGAAGCGTTTTTAGAGAGAATAGTAATGCCTCTCTCTTTCTCAAGAGGATTTGAGTCCATTATGGTAGCCTCACCATCTTTAAAATCGTAGGCACCGGTATATTTGAGAAGAGCATCTACGAGGGTAGTCTTCCCGTGGTCAACATGTGCTATAATCGCTATGTTTCTTACGTCTTTTCTTCGTTTTTGATTTGACATTTTCTTTTATCTCTCCTTGTTCATTTTTAAACGATTTTTGGAATTGATAGACTCTATCATCAAAAATAATATCACTGTGAGTTATCGGGCTCTTAAGCAGTATCCCCTCTAAAGTCCTGCAGCGGCTGAGCGCTACGTAGGTTTGTCCATGTGTAAAGGCGCCAAAACCCATGTCTATAATAACATTGTTAAACGTTTGGCCTTGGCTTTTATGAATCGTTATAGCCCAGGCTAATTTGATTGGGTATTGCTCAAATGAACCTATAATCTCCTCTTCTATTTTGTCGTCTAAAGAGTTGTAGCTGTACTCTATCTTTTCCCAGGATACTTTAGGAATACTGTAGATATCTCCATCTATAGCTACTTTTATATCTGACTGAGTTAAGTTTACGATTTCGGCAATTGTTCCATTGACCCATCTCTTAAGAGAGTCGTTTCTGACCAGCATTACTTGGGCACCTTTTTTTAGCCTTAACTTAGCCTCTACAGGGTAAGACGATTCCTTGAATTTAGAACTTATCTCTGCATCATATTGATATTCTGCAGAATCAATTTCATTTAAATATTTGATGTTGATATTTTTTGCTTGGTTGTTTGTGGTTGTCAGGGTTACTACTCCGGTAGAATCATGTTTTATATCATAATTTAAGCGGCTATTTAGAAAATCAAGATCTTCCTCAGAGGCCTTCTTTATTCTTATTTTATTGAGCAGCTCTATAAAGCTATCGTCTTTCTGCCTGTAGATTTTTTTAAGCTCGATATATTCTAAGTCAATCTCTTTAAATACTTTTGCGCTGAAAAAATATGGGCTTGTGTAAATATCGCCCATTAGATCTTTGGCCTCAGATTCAACTACTGGCGGCAGCTGAAAGAGGTCTCCAAAGATTATCAGCTGAACACCGCCAAAAGGCATATTATTGGCTCTATTTAATCTTAAGGAGTAGTCAATAGCATCTAATAAGTCGGCTCGTAGCATCGATGCCTCATCTATTAATATTGCATCTATGCTCTTTATTAGATTCTTGTTGCGCAGCCTTTTAATATGCTGTTTTTGGATTAGCCGTGGTGGAAACCTGAAGAAAGAGTGTATTGTCTGACCCCTGATTTTAATAGCCGATACCCCTGTGGGAGCTAATATAACTATTTTCTTAGCGGTATTTAATCTAAAATATTCCAGCAAAGTGGATTTACCAGTGCCGGCTTTACCTGTTATAAAAATATTATTATTGCCATTCTCCATCATGCCAAAAGCTTTTTTAAACTCTCTATTGTAATCAAAATCAGATGGAATCTGAGTATCTGTCTGTAGTGCTATTTTTTCATTGGACTTCATAGGAAGAGATACTACTTGGGTCTCTTTATCTGCCTTAAACCCTTTGAGCTGCTATTTGACTTATAGTTTTTATAGCGCCTTGCCATCTTATCTTTAGTAGCTGTACTGGATCTCTTAGTTACCTTAACTCTTATCTTCTCACCTTTAAGAACTGTACCGTTTAGCTGTTTTATAGCTGCAACTGCATCTTCTTTGTTAGGCATATCTGCGAATCCAAAGCCCTTGGACTCTCCTGTTGCTCCGTCGACTACTATATTGAGAGATGCTATCTTACCAAATGGTTCAAATAACCTCTTAAGCTCTACTTCGTTTGTATCTCGTGACAGGTTTCTAATTAGTATATTCATGCTTTCACCCTTCCTTCTATTCCAGCTCTTTAGATTCGACGTCTACTATATTCTTATCGTTGAATCTGGCATCTCTCTTTTTTTGATGAATCCCAGATCTAGCTCTATTAAGGTTGATAAAAAAATAAACAACCTTAAAGGTGAAACGAAAAAAGAAATAAATTAATACTATTCTTAATAGGAGACTGAACATTTAAAATTATATTTTAAGGCTATCTTGGCAACCTTACCGTGATTATACTACTTAGAGTGTGAAATACCAAGCAAAAGATAGTAAACGCTACTACATTAGAGATAAATGGATTACTCCGGGATTTAAGCTTGCAGCATTGAACATTTTCCTGAGACCAGGTTTTATATGGCCTGTTATTTCCCGAATCCGGTTAGTTTATTGCTAAGGCCGGATACGCCTTCTTGAACCATCTCAGCCAGTTTAGCCTGAGCTTTATCAAGCAGGTCTCTTGCTATCTGAGAATCACTATCTAGGTAAGTTAATATATATTGAGATATGTTTACAACATCCTGAAACTTCTCAGATTCATATAGCGCCTTTGCTGCCGTAGCTAAATAGCTGATCTTTTCCTGTGTTGTTCCTAATGTCTTTGCTGTATCTATTGCTTCTAATCCTGATGCAGCGCTACACTGTTTTGAACAACCTGCAATAAGGATACTAAATGTTAAACATACCAGAAGCGCTGCGCTAATTGAGTTCTTCATTCTTACCCCCTATTGATTATTTACCTTTTTGCCTTTACCTTTAAAGCCTTTATGTTCTTTTAACTAATTGCTAACCTACTTTAATAATAATATATTTTTTATCTCATAGCAACAATATCTCTATGAATATGCAGATGTCAAAAATCGCCCAGCTATTTAAATACCAAACTGTGTTTTCAATCTCTTCAATATTTTGAATCTACCGAGCTGATGATTTTACTCGACAATACAATTATTATCTCAATGATAATTGCAGAAACTAAGAGGCAGAGAGAAATCTAAGCTCTTAAGGTGCTCAATAACAGCCTGCAAGTCATCTTTCTTAGGAGAACTGACTCTTATCTTCTCTCCTTCTATCTGAGTCTGTACTTTTAATTTCAGCTTCTTTATTCCGGCAACAAGCTCTTTTGCTTTCTCTTTTTCTATACCAGTACAGATATCTATTGTTTGACGCAGACTCATTCCAGATGCCTTCTCAGGCTCGTTAAATTTGAGAGACTTTATAGATATCCGCCTGCTAGTCATACCTGTTGAGAGAATATCTTTAAGAGCACGCAGTTTATAGTCATCATCTGCTGTTAAGGTTATTTTTTTCTCTTTGCGGTCAAATTCGATAGAGGATTTACTGTTTTTAAAATCATAGCGCCTAGATAACTCTTTTTTGGCTTGATTTGTTGCGTTATCTGCTTCTTGAAGGTCAACCTCAGATACAACATCAAAAGAAAACTTAGCCATATTAACTCCCCTTTTTATTTTATTGTTTTTTGGATTATAGCATTGTTGACCATTATTTTCAATCTGAGAGCAGAAACCTATAAGCATATGCCTATATATCTTAGCGGTTTTAGTAGCTTATATTTCTTTCCCAGCCTGCTACTTCAATGAGAATCGGAGTACAGGTGCCTTTCTGTATTACCATCATCTCTGCAGGGTAGACTCTTCCTACCTCTATATCGTGTGTTATTATGTATTTTCTCGATGGAAACCAAGAATTGAAGAATCTGAAAATCTGCTCTTCATCTATCCGCTCTTCTGCAAACCTCTCTTCTATTGCCTCGTTAGAGATAAAATTGTAGCTTATCTCATAACCTTCATATTCTGGCCCGCCGTACATCCTGGCTTGCAACCTTGAGCGTTCAGTCTTTTTGATATCTAAGACTCTAATCTTACCGGAGTACAGCCTGTATTCACACATCCCCCCTATTATCTCTTTCCTTTTTTGGGTTTCCCCTGAGGTGAGAGATGACATGTTAAACAAAATAGCTAGGGTTAAGACAATATAGGTTTTTTTCAAGCCTCTCCCCGTATTGTTTTATTATTCAGTCTCTAAGATCTTTTTCTCTTCTATAGGTCTATCTTGATTGTCAGTAGCTGATTCTTCTAATTTTTGAACCACGTCATAACCTTCAACAACCTCGCCAAAGATAGTATGGTTCATGTTAAGCCAAGGAGTTGAGGCTGTTGTTATAAAGAACTGACTACCGTTGGTATTAGGTCCGGAGTTTGCCATTGCAACTAAGCCAGGCTTGTTGAATACTACTTCCTCGGTTACTTCGTCTTCAAAAGGTTCACTCCAAATAGATTCTCCGCCACTACCTGTTCCTGTAGGATCACCGCCCTGAACCATGAAGCCTTTTATAATCCTGTGGAATATAACCCCATTATAGTACCCTTTTTTTGCAAGACCCAAGAAGTTCTCAGATGCCTTAGGTGCAATATCGCTCATAAGCTGAACTTTAACATCTCCTTCGCTTGTCTTTAACGTTACCAGCTCTCCTTTCATGAAACTCTCCTTTTCTACTTATTAAAACGGTCTGCTGCCTAGAAAATATAATAGCACGTACTAAAATTTTAACAAGTAGATCTTAATAAGATGGCTGTCAGTATTATAAACAGCCTCTTTGTTTAGTTGCAGCCATTGAGTAGCGAGTCTACTATCGGCCTATCTTTTCGCGAAGGATTATTCTTATAATACTGCCTTACTTTATCTGCTATGTCTTCTCTGTTTGGATAATAAGCTTCCGGATATAGTCTGTCCATAGTATCGTAGTTTGTCCAGAAAAGTCCGTCTATTAATCTAAGCATGTAGACATCGTTTTCGTAAGACCACTCATCTCCTTCTCAATCATCTGTTTCATAATCGAATGTTATACCGTTAAGATAACCGTCTGTATAGACATGGTCGTATTCGTCTGCTTTGGCAAAAAAACAGAGCAGGACTACGAAGGATAGAACCGTTAATAATCTGATCTTCATTTAACTTTATCTCCCTTTTCTCTTAAGAGCTTTATGCATCCTCTCAAGTGCCTGGATGCGCGTTAGGCCTTCCGTCAAATAGTTATTACATATAGCAGCATAACCACGCCTGTTTTTAATCTTAAAAATTTCAATTCTATTCTCTTTAGTCATTTTTCTTACTCCATTTTTTATGATATATTCTTTTTTCAATCAATGCTCCGATTACAATAAAGATAACCAATAAAGGAGAAAAAACAACGATTGGCAGAAGATAAAGATAGAACTTACTCCATTCTATTGTAATGGCCCAGATCCCCGGAACAGAAATATTGTTTAAGACGTAGAATATGGAAGCTGAATGAGCAGCAACGCTCCACCCCAAGAGTATTGTAATCGGTAGCAGGAATCCTCTTATAGTGCCGTATTTTTTAAAGTCAGATTTAGTTTCAAAGTTCCTATAGTAATGTCGCTTTATCCAGCTTATTGTGAGAATTAAGACGAATATAAGACCTAACGTGGGTACAAGAAGTAGGATAAGAGGGTTTTTAGGCTTACCCAGCTCTGATTTTAGATAAGAAGGGCTATTTAGTATAGTCAGAAGCAAGGTGTTGACGAGAGCTAAAATAAGGGCTATTTGAGCAGATATAAGATGATATCTTTTTACACTCATAATAAACAACCCCAAGGGTTGTCTTACTATTAAACTATATCTTTGATACGGCTTCTGCGTTGCATAAAATATTTTATATCTTTAACTAAGAAATAGGCAAGTTTAAATTATTAATTATTTTTTAAAGAGAAAAGTATCTTGTTTAATCATCTTTAAGAAAGGCTCTCTATGGCATGAGATTAACACGTGGAATAACTTTTTCCTATGAGGTTATATTTTGGAGGATCTATTGAGAGGGTGCTTCTTTAGTTTTTTTGTATTTATATCTTTTAAACTGTATCCTTGAATGAATAGATGTTAAAAACTCAAGAGAGACCATGGTTATTATAAATGGCATAATGAAGACTGCGTCTCTTGCAATGTCGAAGCTCTTAGAGCGTAGTATCATAGCTAAACCAAGCCCCAGTAAGGTAGCTGCGTTATATACAAAGAATATCATTATCAAAATTGCAAGATGCCAGAGCCTGCGTAATAATATCAGTATACCTAGAAGAGATAGCAAGATGCCGTCTAGCAAGTAGGGCTGAATCTTCGGTATCGGTATAAAAGACTGCGGAATTACACTTATTATTATCGCCAAGACTTTAGAAGGAGTGACTTTAAGAGAAATTAGATACGATAACCCGAAAAAAAGAAATATAACCCCATAAAATATTATTTTAGGATTTATTTTTCTCGATTCCTCAATAAGGATATCTATCACATCTGAACTCCTTGCGATCTCCTCCTGTATAAACCATTGTCTAACGCTGGGTTTCAACAGATACCAGATAATGAAGACTATAAGCATAGTCTCAAGAGATACAGCTTTATTGAAAATAGTCCCTAGTGGGTATTTAGCAATTATCACAGGGATAATCATGATGATTTTGAATAAAAGATGAAAGATAGCTGTTCCTATAATAATATGGCGACCTAAGTTTATTGCTGAAAAAATTAAGACTGAGCCGATAAATACTGCCGAACCATAGAGTATAGAATGTGAGCTTGTCATTAAAAAGAAATCGGATAGATGGTCTAGATATAGCCTGCTTATATTTCCTGACAGAGGAATTATTTCTACAATTATTAGACCGCTAGTTACCATTAAAGAAGAGAATAACATTAGGAGAATAGAAATGACTCTAGTTGATTTCGACACTTGGGATCTCCTTGAGATTGCACATTACAAAAGCATTTTAACATCTTCTAATGGTTACTGTCAATTTAAAGGCTAGAATAAAAACAATTGGTAAAAACCTTTTTATTTATATATAATCAACTATTATGGTAGCAAAGTTCTCTTTTAAAATTAAAAATATAATTAGATTATTTAATCCTCAAGTCTGGGTGGCAGTTGCCGTAACATTCCTTGGCCTTGTTGTATTGATCAACTTCGTTAATTTAACCCCCGAGGTAACAGATGATTTCTTTTTCTCCAGTGAAGATCCTCAGTTTCAGTATGAGAAAAAGATATCTAAGCTTTTCGTAAGGAATGACGGCATGATTGTCATAAGCGCAACTGGAGATATAGGCTCTCTTCTTTATCGGGAGAAAGTATACGATTTAAGCGAATCTTTACTGGGCTTAGATGGTGTCTCAGGGGTAAGCAGCTTAACGCATGGACCCAATGATTTCGAAGATGCCCTCAAGAGCCCGATGTGGAAACGTATGATTTTGTCAGACGATATGAAGTCCACAAACCTCATCGTGCTTCTAGATGAAGCTGTCTCTGACCTAATGGTCCCATTTATTGAAGATATGGTCTATCAGTTTGAGAGTCAGGATTTCAAGCTCCGTGTCTCAGGTATGCCCTATATAGTTGAACTTATAAGGCGAAGCTTACTTAGAGATATAAAAGTATTCTCTGTTATAGCCATACTGATATTTGGATTAATTATATTTACCCTATTTCGTTCAAAAGGAGCTTTCTTCGGTACTCTTATAACTTGCCTCAATGCCTGCATCTGGACGTTTATGCTTACAGACTTCCTAGGAATCCCTATTGGAATACTTACAGCTAATCTGGGTACAATAATATGTATTCTTACCTTATCACACATTATATTCCTAACCTATAGCTGGAAGAGTGCCTGTTATGCACCAACCCCTCTGATTCCTCGTCCAAAACTCTGGGGTTTTCCTTTTAAATTGCTCTTTAAGAAAAAACAAGATGATAGCTCTCTGCCCTCATTTACTCCAGTAATCGAAGCTTTGATACTAACATTTCCGCCTTCTTTCTGGGGCATGTTTACAACATTGCTCGGTTTTATAAGCCTTATATTTGTCCAGGCAAAACCCTTAAGAGATCTAGGGGCATCAGGTGCAATAGGAACTTTGATGGCAATAGTTGCAGCCTATACTATCTATCCTGCCTTCTTAAAAGCGTCCAGCGTTGAGAAACAGAAAAAGATAGCTCAGAGCAAACCCAAGATTGAGGTTATTCAAGGCAATATCTATGGTTTTTTAAATAGAAAGAGGAGCTATATTATAACTATTATCGTTGCTATATCTATAATGGTTATACCTGGACTCTTCTCTATCGATTCTGACCCTAGCCTCCTCTCTTATTTTGCAAAAGGGAGTGAGATAAGAAATGGCCTGGGTTATATAGACCGCAATGGAGGCAGCTCTCCGCTTATAATTGTCGTTAAATCTCAATCAGATGAAAAAATAGTCTCTCAGAAAACATTTAAAGACCTTTGGAGGTTACAGGAAGTTTTAGAACAGCACCGCTCGGTTGGTTCAGTCTTATCTCTTCCGGTCTTGCTTGCTCAGGCACGCAAGACTCCTTTGGGTTTTCTTGTCTCTGTGATATCTATGGACGCCTTGATTAGCGTTCTCAAGAAACCTGAGTACGATGCAGTTGCAAAGAGCTTTATATCCTCTGACGGCAAGTATGGCCTCTTCATGCTTCGAATGACCGAGTCCTACAGGGTTCGGTCAAGATTGGAAATAATAGATGAGATAAAAGAGCTTGTCTATGCTCAAGGCTTTGCTCCCGAGATTATAGGTGGGATATACAGTCTCCAAGGCCATCTGGCCAAACTTGTTGCAGTTAGTCTTGTTAACGGGCTGGGCAAGCTAGTACTCTTATTTGCGGTAATAGGCCTTATGATATCACGTTCTTTTAGGATAACCCTCGCTCTCACCCTGAGCGTTGCCATTCTTCCTATATCAATATTAGGTCTTATCGGGCTTTATAGGATTCCTTTGGATATAATATCTGCTCCAGCTTCAAATATCGCAATAGCCATAGGGATAGATGCAATGATACATATGATAAAAGCTTTTCAGCGACTTAAAGATTGGGATAAGGTCAAAGACCATCTCTGGCAGCCTATATTAACGGCTATGTTTGTTATCTCAATTGGTTTTGGAATATTCTCTTTCTCAAGCTTCCCTCCTACGCAGCGTTTTGGGCTTGCAATTCTCGTAGGCTCAATCTTTGCCTCCCTAACAGCTCTTTTTATAATGCCTTTTCTTGTCAAAAAGATAAAGATAGGTAAGCTGCCGAAGTCTGAGACAATGCTTAAGCAAGGTATTTAACTTAATCAGTTGTGACTATAAACAAGAAATTAATTATAATACTTAATGATTTTACAATTTATATTCTTCTAGAATCCCAGCAATTATCTCTACACTCTCTGTGCTCAGCATTTGATAGGCAGTATAGTCATACCTTGCTTTAATTATGCGATTAATCTCAGAATAGGCTTTAGCTATCTGTTCACCGCAGCCCTCTAATTCATCTAACTCATCGTAGAGTTCTTTTGCTATAAAGGAGCATAGGCCAGAGTTTAAACTTATAATTGGTTTTAGTTCTACGAGCATGTCATCACCTCTAGTATCTACACCAAGAATATCTTTCAATAGATCTGTCTTAACTGTTAAACTCTTTACGCTGCTGTCAAATAATATTACACGGCCATAATATCCATTGTTAAAAGCAAGAGTACCTTCTACTGGCAATGCTAGATCCACTATAAATTCACCTATCTCTTCTATCGTTACATCAAGGGTGGAGACTAAAAAATCAACTTTAGCTTTATTTGTTGCGAGTGAAAACGTAAAGAATTTAGATCTACACTCAATAAGCATCTTAGTTATTGTATCCAAAGGTATATCAAGTTCATTTTCTAAATATCTTATATTGGCTATAACATTTTCCCTGTAATGGGCGTCAAAAAATTCTGGATGCTGTTTTCTTATCTCCTCTCCTTTACCCAGATCAGATATTAAACTATTAAATTCTACATCCCTTGTTCTTCTGGCAAATGATGTGCTATTGGAGTAAAAACAATGATATTTAATCTTAAAGGGGGTAGGAATCGGTCTATTGACTTCAGGTTTTACTCTTCTGTATAAGTGAACTTCTGCCCTGCAACCGTTGCCTCATACATTAATCCACCTTTTGGAAGGGTAAATATAGCGACACCATCACTGTAATCTGCGTCGGCTGATGCTCCGACTGTTACAGCAACCGCAGATGCTGTTGCGCCAAGTTCGAAGTTACCGCTTTTGAAATTTTCAAGGTCACGCTTGCTTTTAAAGAATATTATCTCACTATACGCCTGGCCTCCAAGTTGGAAGCCTATGCTTAGCTGCTTTAATGTTGTAGAGCCTACTATTTCCCCTTGCTCATAGACTATGCCTTTACCATAAGCTGCCCCTATTCCTATGCCACCTTTACCAACAGTAGGAAATACAGCATAACCGTATGCTTTATCAAAAAATCTATCCATTGCAGGATCAGACTCTTTGAATTTTTTGACCGTTAGTTCAGTCTCCTCTACTCTATCTGATGAGCTTTTTGCGTTCCACCCGGCATAGGCCGGCAAAGATATTGCTAATATAATACCTAACAAGATTCCTTTCATCTACAACCTCCTTGTTTATAATTTCATATATTATATTAATGAAGGCAATGAAAAGACAAGGGAATTATTTTAAAACCTCTACCTCGTTTTCCAGCTAGCTGCGTAGTTGTGTTGGAAGGATTTTTCTGCTCCCAATGTGGGAGAGAAATATTCTGATCTCTTAATCTGTGCTTTGGCTATATAAACTGCTAATGTTATTCCAAATCCTATGCATATTAAACCTACTACGACCATGAATAAGAATATTCTGTTTACCACTGCGCTTGATGCATCGGGACGCTTAATGAGAACTCTTTTTATAACCTCTTTTGCAATCTCAGTAGGGTTGGTTGAATTGATGTATACTATAGTATCTATAGAACAGACCAAGAGTTTTTTTTCTTCTCCCACTATGATGATTGGTAGGACAAAAGTGCCATCAATATTTTTATTATTCAGTATATATCTCTGTAATTGATTAAGTATATTTTTTGAAACTCCAGTCTTCTGCACTAATTTATCGATAGCATCTTCTCCTGCTACTATGAAAGATTTAATCTCAATTAAGTGCAGGTTGCCATTACCCGCTAAAGTTACAAACCCTTCTCCCCTGCGTATCGCGTAGTTACCTATCGGGCCTTTAATATTCTCTGCTGTGACTTGAATTTCAGAATTTAATAGTTCAGAGTTACTGTTAATTATTTCGTCTATTTGCTTTACCACCTCTATAGATACTCCATACTGATTTGCCAGCACTTTAATAGAGAGTTTTTTTTGATCTCTTACAGCATCTATTAATGCGGGTAATATTTTCCTAAACTTCCGCTCGTAGTCATTATTGATTACTTGTGCTAAATCAAGTAATCCCTGTCCTAATTCAGGATTTCCGTCAACATCCTTATATAGCATAGTTATACCTATTGCAGCTAATTCATTCTTAGTCATAATATATGTATTTGTATTATCTCCATCCATTTGCGAAGTTAAGTTAGCATAAGTTGCAGGAGGGGAACCTAAAACATAGGAAGCTGCCTCATCGGCATGTGTAGCTCTATCGACACCATTATTAAGAGTAACTGCTACCATATCACCTTCTGCAGGAGTTACGGTTACTCCCATTGCATTAAACTCCTTTTCCATAGCTGCTACAACAGCAGGGCTTGTTGTCTTTGGGAGTATATTTGATAAACCTACCTGAATCTCTGCTGTTGGTTGAGCACCCGGAAGTTCTGGGTCTCCTGCTGCAACAGTAGCCAATTCTTGCCCTACTATACCACTTGATTGCAATTCCATCGCTCCGCCCGTAGAATAAACAACTGTCGCTGTTTCAACTCCTATAGGGTCTCCTACTACAACACCAGCCAATTCTTGCCCTACTATACTACTTGATTGCCATTCCATCGCTCCGCCCGTAGAATAAACAACTGTCGCTGTTTCAACTCCTATAGGGTCTCCTACTACAACACCAGCCAATTCTTGCCCTACTATACTACTTGAT
>JAVCCU010000005.1 GCA_030765335.1 Candidatus Kaelpia aquatica
AAGTCTATGACACCGGAGCTGGTATTGACGATAAAGACCTGGATAAATTATTTAATGAGTTCTTCAGAGCTGATAACAATATAAACAGAGAGAAGAAAGGAACAGGTCTTGGGCTCTCTCTTGTTAAACAGATCATTGAAGCTCATAGCGGCACTATCTGGGTTAATAGCAAGATTGGACAAGGAAGCCATTTCTATTTTAAACTACCTATAAAAAGAGAGGAACAAAAAAATGGCTAAAAGAATTTTAGTCGTAGATGATGATGCTGATATAAGAGATATATTGACGATACTATTTAAATCAGAAGGCTTTGATGTTGAAGAAGCCTCTAACGGAAGAGAGGCTATAGAGAAAATTACTCATAGACCGCCTGATTTAGTCATAACGGACTATGTTATGCCTGAGATGGATGGTGAGGAACTATGCCGCTTCATAAAAAGAGACCTACTCTTACGCCACACCCCTGTAATAATGCTTACAGGTAAGAAGGAAGATGTGACTGATAAGATTAAAGGAATAGATGCAGGGGCTGATGACTATATAGTGAAAACTACAGATGAGAAAGAGATAATCGCCCGCGTCAAGATGATCTTAAGACGTGCTGAGATGGACTTAGATGCTAACCCTCTAACCCGATTACCCGGCAATGTAACAATATTAAATGAGATCGAGAACAGGTTAAAATCAGAAAACAAGTTTGCAGTATGCTATGTCGATTTAGATAAGTTTAAATCCTATAACGATAAATACGGATTTGAAAAAGGTGATAGAATAATCCAGGAGACCGCCCGCGTACTCATTGAGACAGTAGATCAGGTAGGCCAAAAAAATGATTTCATAGGTCATGTCGGAGGAGATGACTTTGTAATAATAACAGATGCAGAGAGAGCTGAAGAGATATCTAAATCAGTTATAAAGAAGTTTGATTCAAAGATCACTTACTACTATGCCAAAGAGGACTTAAATAGAGGCTACATCGAATCAAAGAACAGAAAGGGAGAAGAAGAGAATGTTCCTTTAATGTCTGTAACTGTATCTGTTGTAACTAATAGAAATATGGACTTCCAACATGTTGCAGAAGTAGCTGAGCGAGGGGCTGAAGTAAAAGAGTATACCAAATCACTTCCTGGAAGCAACTACGCAATAGATAGAAGAGGTTAATGCCGGGAGGGGGACTTGAACCCCCACAAGCGTTAGCTCACATGGTCCTTAACCATGCGCGTCTGCCATTCCGCCATCCCGGCTTATGAGAAGAATCTATTATATCTAAGAAACCTAGAAAGTCAACCAGCCTAAAAACACCTGTCAAACCAAAGTTAAAATGCCCCCTTTTAAGAGCTGCCACAATACTCTCAATGGAAAAAAGTATTATGGCAGAAAGAACATTATCATACGTGGATTACATGAACCTAGATAAAAGAAAGCTGCTGAAAAAGAAAAACCCCCGTAAAAATCTACGGGGGTTTTAAAAACTAAACTAAATAACTTTTAGAAACTAACTGCTATAGAACCAACGAGTGCAAATGCATCATCATCATTAGCAGCTTCAAATACATCACCTGGCATAAACCAACCAGCCTGTAGACCTATAACAACATCTTCTGTGTAGTCATAGACTATAGCAAGGTCAATCTCATTACCAAGATCATCTTCTGTAGATTTTATACTCTGAGATGCCATGCCGCTATTCCAAGTACTAGGAGCAGAGCTGAGTTTCTCATCAAGTGTATAGTTGAACCAATCAAGTGCAATTGTCAAATCTTCAGTTGGCTGAAATGAACCGCCAAGGTTGATTATTTGAGCATTAGAATTAACACCACCATTTACACCCTCAAAGAGATAATCAGCAATCAAACCTTTGGTTTGATCTTCATAGAGCGGATCCCAAGCGTCAAAATCACCAGCGCTAGTATCATTGTCACCGCTTCTGTAATCATAGCAAAGTTTAATCATAGGAGAATACTCATTATCCCAAACATATGAACCTTCAATTGTTGCTGCTAAAGCATCCATATCTTGAGTAGTGCTATAATCGCCAGTCTGTATTGCAATCTCTGCGCCTATTGTTAAACCATCAGCTGGTGCTAAGCTACCTCTTAAACCAAGAACTGTTATATCCTCAGATGCTGTAGCCTGATCACCATCAACAAAAAACACATAAGCTTCTGTCTCTGCTTCATAATCAGCAAAATCATAAGCAAGATTTAAACCAAGGATATCCTGATCTTCATCATTTGAACCTTCGTAAATTTCACTTATTTTTGCATAAAGAAGATCGATTGTCCAAGGATCGTAATCTAACACACCAACGATAGCATCAAATGATTTGGCTTTGCTCAAATATGGAGCATTGTCTAAATCAGAATCACCTGCAACATTCGCATTAGTGTTAGGATCGCCAACTACAAGTGTGCTACCGTAAGCAAGATCCTGACGGCCTATCATAACTGTTAAAGGTGAATAGAAGATCTCCTTTAATGTTATGTAAGCAAGGTCTAAATTGACGTCAGTATTTTCTTGACCTACTTCGCCCCACTCTCTCTCATTGCTCAATCTAATTGTAGCTGCAACATTATCTGTTAAGTCTGCATCTACTCTTAAACGAGTGATTGTGGCAAAGAAATTGTTTTCATCGCCTGCTGTGTAACTGCTAACATCTGCATCACCAGCATCATCATCTAAATCATAGATATACTGTCCAACTCCATAAGTAGTGATATCACCACTTACTTTTACATTCTGTACAGCTGCAAATGCTGACGTAGCCAGCATCATAAGAGCTGCAATAATTAGTAACTTCTTCATTTACATTCCTCCTTAAGTTAATTCATAGGTTCGTTAATTCCTTACTAACGAGCCTTCTTCCCCTTTCTGGAGAAGAATATACAACGGTATTTACCGATATATTCTTTTCATCTTTCCCTTTTAACCCTTGGACCTACTCTTTTCACCACCTCCTTTTGTCCTAGCTTAAGTTAATGGAAGATGTTTAAGTGGAAGCCAACCTATTAAGATTGGCATCATATCCCCAATATTTTAAAGAACTGTACTTACTAATATTTTATATTCTTTATAAAGCCTGTCAAGATAAAATTAACAATAAATTGACCTTCTCTCAATGTAATATCAACTCTTTTTTTGTAATAAATAGGTTTTAAAGCAGTGTTTATAAGCCTACCTATCAAACAACTCACTCTCAGAACGAGGTGAGACAGCTATTACAAGACTCGAAGATGAACCCTTACCGTCTATTGTTATGACTGTAGACTGCTCATCTTTCTCAAAATTAAGTATCCTTCTCTCATACTCTATAAAGTTAATAGGCTTCCAATTATATAAGGGCATCTGCTCTTTATAGAAGACAACTACTTCTTCAGGAGAGACCCTGCCTGTATATTTAAGAAGACCGACTCTTATCTCATCAGTCTGGAAAGCAAAAGACTCTGTTGCAATAAACTTAAAACCGCTTGGCACTGGTATATCATCAAACTTAAGAAGAGCTGAAACTTCAAGCTGTTTCTCAAAATCACTTAATTTAGAATTTCTTCTGCCGGATAGAGTAGAGCACCCTGTTATAAAGACCGATAAAACCATAAGAGCAACTAAGAAACTTCTAATCATTTTACACCTCCATTTATTGATAACATTATTACTTTAAGAGAATAAATTGTCAAGATTCAATTCTAAAACTAATTACTAAATTTCAATTACTGCTTACTAATTTTAGCCCAACTATCACGTAAAGATACAATACGATTAAATACCGGGTTTCCTTCTACTGAGTTCTTATCTAAAGTAAAATAACCTTTTCTCTCAAACTGATATCTCACTCCTTCTTTTGGATTAGAGAGAGAGTTCTCAAGTTTAGCATTATTAATAACAACTAAAGAACTAGGATTGAGATTAGACTTAAAGTCCTCTCCCTCCCCTGCCTGATCAGGATTGGGCTTTAAAAAGAGATGATCATAGAGGCGAACTTCAGCTGTAACTGCACTTCTAGCTGAGACCCAGTGGATAGTTGCTTTAACCTTACGTCCATCTGGAGCATCTCCTCCACGGGTTTTAGGATCATAACTGCATCTTAACTCAATTGTTTTGCCTTTATCATCTTTTATAACTTCATTACATGTTATAAAGTAACCGTAGCGTAATCTTACCTCACGGCCTGGCGCTAAGCGATAGAACTTACTTTGAGGCTGCTCCATAAAATCATCTCTTTCAATATAGAGAGTATCTGAGAAAGAGACCTTCCTGGTTCCCATAGATTCATCTTCTGGGTTATTTACTGCATCCAGCTCTTCAACTTTATCTTCTGGATAATTCTCTATTACAACCTTTAAGGGATCAAGTACCGCCATGACTCTTGGTGAAGTCTTATTAAGCTCCTCCCTAATTGAGTTCTCAAGCAAGCTTATATCAATAAGACTGTTTACCTTAGATACTCCTATCTTATAGCAGAAATCTCTTATTGACTTAGAAGTATAACCTCTCCGTCTCAAACCTGATATTGTCGGCATCCGGGGATCATCCCAGCCGGCTACAACACCTGAGTTAATTAAGTCTAATAACTTTCTTTTACTCACGACAGTAAAGGAGAGATTCAGCCTTGCAAACTCAATCTGCTGAGGATGGTAATAATCGAGCTGATCTAATATCCAGTCATATAACGGCCTGTTGTTTTCAAACTCAAGAGTACAGATTGAATGAGTTATATTTTCAAAAGAGTCGCTTAGACAATGAGCGAAGTCATACATCGGATATATCACCCAACCGTCACCAGTTCTATGATGCTGCTCTCTTTTAATTCTATACAGGACCGGGTCGCGCATAAGAATATTAGAATGGGCCATATCTATCTTAGCTCTTAATACGCAGAAGCCGTCTTTAAACTCACCCTCTCTCATCCGGTTAAATAGATCTAGATTCTCTTCAACCAGTCTATCTCTATAAGGGCTGTTCTTACCAGGAGTTGTCAATGTACCGCGATGTTCTCTTATCTCATCCGTTGATAAATCACAGATATAGGCCTTGCCATTCTTAATAAGATCTATAGCAGCCTGATAAAACTTTTCAAAATAGTCCGATGCAAAATACTCTCTATCTTCCCAGTTAAAACCAAGCCAGCCTATATCCTCTTTTATAGACTCAACATATTCAATCTCCTCTTTACTGGGATTTGTATCATCGAAACGGAGATTGCATAGCCCCTGATATTTCTTGGCCAATCCAAAATTAAGACAGATCGACTTGGCATGACCTATGTGGAGGTAACCATTCGGCTCAGGGGGAAATCTTGTATGGACCCTCTTCTCATACTTACCATCAAGTAAGTCTTTATCGATAATCTCGGTAATAAAATTAGATAGTTCGCTCTTCATATTAAATATCAATATATTTCAGGCATATTAATAATATTCCCATGCAGCATAAACAGCTAAGAAATATTTTTCCCATGATTCCCCGTATTAATTAATCTTTGCATATCTTGCTGAAACTATTTCATGCATTCTAATTTTTTGATCTTCCGGCAATTGCAGCTCAGAGATTAATTCATCAATTACTGTTATTTTTATAATATTCTCATAGCAGATACTGCTGTTTATTTTAAAAGAACTTGCAAAAATATCAAAATCTTTACGCTCTATATCGTTCTTCTTTCCATTTATAGAGATAGCAAGCTCTTCTTTTTCATTTGGTATTGCTAACCTTGAAGAGACTATATCATAAGCAGGAGCTAATCGAATACTGCCTTCTTGATTATAGGTGATAGAAAAATTCTTTAGGTGCGCATCGCCGTTGCCTATGAGAAAGAAGAATAATAATCTTTCAAAAAATAATTGCAAATCAAGGCCTGGAACTTCAGAGATTACAGCAAGTCTCTCTGCTATCTGCTCTACAGTCCCATTATATTTTCTTTCCTCTCCTACTCCTAGTATTTGACAAAAATCTTCCTGATGTTTTTTCACCCCTCTCTCTCTATCAAATCTTTTTATAATATATGCCCACGTTTCATCTTTTAACTTGATTAAAGAATGCGGCGGAGTATCTATTCCTAAA
Source organism: Candidatus Kaelpia aquatica (assembly GCA_030765335.1). NCBI lineage: Bacteria > Pseudomonadati > Candidatus Omnitrophota > Candidatus Kaelpia > Candidatus Kaelpia aquatica. The sequence continues at coordinate 6,058 of JAVCCU010000005.1, forward strand.
TTATCAGCTATAGTCATACATAAATTTTCATTTTCAGGAATATTAAGAAATGTATTAGTTTGTGGTTTTAAAATATATTCTCCTCCTTCAGGTACAACTTCTAACTGCTTATTCTTCTTGTTTAATTTTACTGAAAGTTTCGGCTGCATTCCGGATATTGATAATTTACCTGCCATTTGCTGAGCTTTAATATTTACCTCCATCAAACTTAAATCAATCTCCGGCAGATAATCCACCCCAAAAAGTTTTCTCAAACAAGCAGCATGATGGCTCTCTCTGCTGTTAACTTCTTTGCCGCAAGAATAGCAGCGCATAATCTTATTGAATCTCCTTTATTGTAACTGCACCTATGGTATCTTCACATGTAGCAAGCAAAAGTTCAAATTTATTATCTTTATCTATTTTCATTATCTTACTGACAATTTCAAGATACCAGCCTTCCGGTAAAAGTCCTAAAAAGAAAGGAAAGAGGGCTCCATCTTCAAAGATTATCTGCTCTTTTGGCAGAGAGACAGAGATAGAATGATAACTCTTAATGAAGCTGTCTTTATATGTAAACCTATATCCCTTCTCAATCTCTTCTAAGATCCCAGCCTCTTGGTTTTTAAATAGAACAAGCGCTTTTCTAAATTTACTATCTTCCATTTTTTATAATCTCAATATGATAGCCAAAAAATTGAAGAACTTGATTAAGCTTATCAAGCCTGATAGTTGGTTTACCCCATTCCAATTCTCTGATAAAACGGAGCCCTACCCCAATCCTTTTTGCCAATTCAACCTGTGTTAAATTGGCTTTCAATCTCAACTCTTTTATTTTTAATCCGATACTCTCCATAGTAATCTCCTTGTTATCTTAAAATATATACCTCATAGGGTATAATGTCAAGTATAAATTATTATTTTCATACCCTATAAGGTATGAAAATAACATCTTTAAACTCAAAATATACCTAAAAGGGTATAATAACTATCAAAACATATTAATTTATACCCTATAAGGTATGAAAAAACAAAAACATCATATCTTTTTTCGAAAGTTATTCCTTGTAATATTATTGCATTCTAATTTTTCGGAAATTATTACAAAAAATAGACTGATGAATTCAAAGCAAGATTTAAGCTACCTGTGTTAGGCGAGTTTCGCAGCTTTTTAGAGGAGTTCAGGGATTGGTGTTTCACTAAAGAGACAAAAAATACACTATGTCCCTTTTAACAACAAGTATCTGTTTTCTCGGAACAATTACAATTACACCTTTTAGCTGTATCCTTTATCATTGCTTTATATTTTTTTATATTTTCTTTCTCAATTTTTTTTAAATCATCTCTATTGATAATAATATTCATACCATCCAGCGGCTTTGTTACGCATGCATATTTTTTTCCACCATTTATCTCTACTATGCATGATTTACAACACCCTTTACTTATATCGGCTCTATAGCAAGGAGCTGGTATACTAATATTTGCCCTATCGGCAATATCAACTATATTTTTATCATTATGGCTAACACTTACTAATCTTCCATCAATGGTAACTTTCATTACTCCTCTCCTTTCCCTGCTATTATAGCAGTTCAAAGTGTTGCGCTAGACCCTTGAACCTACAAAAACACCTCGCAATTTATTATACTACAAGAGGTTAAATATAAAAACTACCCGTGTTGGACGAATTTCGCAACTTTTTGTTATTTGGAGAGGTTGCTCATATTAATATTTACGGATAAACTACGGGGCTTAAACCAGCAACAACTTCAGCCACAATTAAGTATATAAAGAAAATATTTAAATTAATATTAGGAATTTTAAAAATTACTATGGTTTAATAATTTTTCAAAAAGAATAGACATATCATTTCTATTAGAGTGTTATAGAGGCAGGAGAAGACTGAGGTAACAAGAGAGAGACAAAGAATAAGCTGAAAAAACAAGCCCTAATTTTTAGATCGATTGACGGTAAAATCTATGCTCGAAAATACCCACTATTTTGTTATCTAAGAGTAAAATATGAATCTTGCTCATAAGTATACTCCTCTACAACTGTTCCAATAGGATCGACTATTTTCAAGCTCCCGTCTATTTCGCTAACACTAGGATATGAATATGATGATGGACCAAACCCCACCTTAAATTCCCATACAAAGGTATATCCACTATTGATAGCTGCGCCTATTTCTTCCCAGGTAAGACCTGACCTATGAAAACGGAAATCCATTGGTTGATAACTTAATGCTCCTCCATTAGGAAGTTTTCTACCTATAATCTGTCCCTGTCTACCCAAAGGAAGGATCGATCTTACATCTAAATCAGGATTAAGACCAATTGTGCCTCCTTTTTCAACGAACTCTGCAACTGTCTCAGATGATGGCGGAAGCGCAGATGACGAATATACTATCTTTACTGAATCATGTTCATCGCCAGCCACAGTTTGTTTAATACAGTTAACCGCATAGTCACCGCACACTAAAAGTGAGTGCATTACATCAAGTGCGTCACCTTCAATATCAAAAATCGTCTGCTGATATTGCTCCGAAAGATCTGCAGTAAATTCTTCAGGGTAAACAATATTAATTTCAAACATTTCTTCAGTCCTTCCATCAGCATTCTTTATTGAAATATACCATAAATCACCAAGACTCATAAACCCTGATGCAGCGAGATAAATCTCGTTACCTTCTTCTAAGGTTTCTAAGCGAGAGCTAATCTCTGATATCGAATCTTTTATATAGACATCTTCTGCCGAATCTAACAACACACCTAGAACATCAATTGCTTCTTGATTTGTTAATTGTATATTATATCGTTCTCCTTTACGATTAAAATTGGGATTGCGAATGAGTGTTTCAGTGGATAAGGGTGTTGCAGGGGATGTTGTTTCACTTGCAGTCGTAGAATCTACTTGAGTGCTTGGATATGTTGTTCCTTGGCTTAATGGGATAACATATTTTCCACCAAAGTCTGCACCACCAAGATTAGGAGCCGCATCCGCCATCCTAATAATGATTAAACCAGTAAAGATTACTACCACAAATACTACCGCAAACAATGTTAATCTCTTCATTTTCCTGCCTCCTTTTTGTTGCTAGTTAAATTTTCAATACTATTCACTTTGGTGTATTACATACAAAATTCATACCAAACCTGAGATAAAAAACAAATACTTTAGTGGAATATTTGACTCGCACTCAAACACCCACATCTCAAATAGTGCTAAATTTGTGACATATTATTGAATAAACAGCTATAAATCCAACAAATCAGTATAAAATTAATAATAAAAAAACTCTGTAAGTTATTGCTATAGAAATACTTGAGAGATAAAAACTACCCCTGCTGGACGAATTTCGCAACTGGTTAATGCAAAATACTGAGCAATTAAAAATAACAACAAGCACTATTACTTACTAGAAACTAACTTCAACCTTAATACTTTATTGCCTGTTGGCTCATGAACTTTTTCTTCCAAAATCTCAAACCCATAACGGAAATAAAATTTCTGACCAATTTTATTATCTTTAAATACCTCAACCTCAAGGTTGCCACATAACTCCTGAGCCTTATCCATCAACGCTTGACCAGCACCTCTACCTTGAAACTCTGGCTTAATAAATATTGCACCAACTTCATTGCCAATTAGTGCCATAAAACCAAACACCTGTCCATTTTGCTCAACAACCCAAGTATCAGCGTTTGGTAAATAAACATTGGGAATATCATGACGCACCTTCTCTTGAAATTCCTCAGTTAAAAAAGGATGTGCAATTTTTGATGCATCTTCCCAAGAAGACAGAACATCATTTAAATCATTTTCATCATATTGACGAATAACATATTTATCCATATCAAATCAACTCAACCTTTTTCTCATTCTATTCCAAATAAAAATCCGTTGCAAATAATTAAATTACAACGGCTTATGGAATAAAAACTCCCCGTGCAAATATTAGATATAATTATATCTCTGAATCCATAGACCTACAACTATGCACTATATAACCAATATCTGAGGATATATGCCATATCAGAGATACTATTTTAGTAGCATTATCGCCACCCCGGAAGAGACTCGAATTCCTTATTTAATAGGATTATGGTTTCAGAGGGGTGCAAAAATTATGAGAATAGGCTAAAAGGTGAGTTTTTTGTCCAATTTTGTCCAGTATTTCAGGGTGTCAATTTCCATAACTCTTTTACTTTCAAACAGTTACAAGATGTCCAGCCTCATGGGGTGGACATTTA
>JAVCCU010000006.1 GCA_030765335.1 Candidatus Kaelpia aquatica
ACAATAACGCAATCGGGTTTAAGTTGTGCTATATATTTTTTTAGGAAAAGCAATCCTTGAAGAGAAGAATATCCTGGATAGCCGAAATTAAATATTTTAAATTCTTTTTTAATATCGGAACTGTTTAAATTATTTTCAAGCAGGAAAGGAAAAGATTCTTCGCTCTCTACCCCAGCCCCATAAGTAGAACTATCTCCTAAAGTTATAATCCTGTATTCGTTTAATTGCTTATTGTATTTGGTATAAGAACATCTATAACTATTAGAATCAATAGGAGCTACTTTAGGCCCTGTCTCTATGTAACGATCTCGGTCAATAGGTTTTTTTTTACCGTCAATTAATCTGAAATTAAAAAAAGATACTTTTTTCTGAATCGGTCCTTCTCCAGTGTTAACTTCAACATGGAACATTCTTAATGCCAATTCTAAAAAACCAAAAAATAAAATTGGTGTTAAGAAAGATAGAATTAATTTTTTGTGAAATGTTTTAATACTCATTTTTCTAAAATATTGTTTTTTAATATCAATACGTCTATGCCGCTTCTTAAGAAAGTAGAATAGACATCTTTAAGCGAATTAACGATGGGCTCTCCTCTAAGATTGAAAGAGGTGTTAATTAAGAGCGGGATCCCTGTCTTAGCATAGAAGTTCTTAATTAGAGAATAGTACCGAGGGTTATCTTTTTCTTCTAGGAGCTGGATCCTGCTCATTCCGTTTGTATGAGTTACAGCTGGTATTAGATCTCTCTTTTTGACAGCTACGGTATAGAGCATAAATTTTAAAGGTGATCTCTCTGATATCTTATCAATGTCAAAGAAGCTGCTTGCTTCTTCAGCTAGCACTGAAGGAGCAAAGGGTCTGAACGGTTCACGGAATTTTATTTTGGCATTCAGTATTTTTTTCATATTAGAGCTTCTGGGGTCAGCTAAGATTGAGCGATTACCTAGGGCACGTGGACCCCATTCGAATCTTCCTTGAAAATAACCTACTATCTTTTGTTCTATTACGGCATCGGCTATGTAGTCTAGAAGTTCTGTTTCGTTATCATATTTTTTATAATCTATGTCATTATCTCTAAGAAAAACCTCTATCTCTTCATCGGTGTACTCTTTGCCTAAATAAGGGTTTGTTAAAACATGCTCTCTTTTTTTGTTTTTTAAGCAGTGCCAAACGTATAGAGCTGCCCCTAAGGCGGCGCCAGAATCACCTGCTGCAGGTTGGATGTATATCTCATCAAAAGGTGTATTCTCAAGTATTTTAGAATTTGCAACGCAGTTTAAAGATACTCCGCCTGCTAAGCAGAGCTTGTTTAGTTTTGTTATATCGTGAAGATGATTTGCGATTTTTATTAAAATATCCTCTGTTACTTTTTGAATACTTGCTGCGATATCAGCAAAATATCTATTCTCTTCTATCTCCTTATCTGCTATAGGTTCTTCACTATAGGAGGAGTCATCTTTTTTCAAGACGAACCTTCGCTCTCTCTCCCTCGGTTCTCCAAATAGCTTTATGAAGCGTCTGTTAAAACTATATTTTGTTGAATAATGGTATGAGAAATATTTCATGTTTAATTTGAAACTCCCATCTTCGTTTAGATCAATTAATTTATATATCTTGTCTTGATATTTAGGTTCTCCATAAGCACTCATACCCATAACTTTGTATTCACCATTATTTACTTTAAAACCAAGAAAAGCTGTAAATACAGAGTAGAGTAGTCCTATTGAATGAGGAAAATCTGTTTTTTTTAATAAAGTTATATTATTTTTATTATCCTCTGCAAAGCTGCTCTCTCCTGTACCTAGGGTTGTTGTTGCCCACTCTCCAACTCCGTCAACTGTTAGGATAGCTGCTTCTGTGAATGGAGAACAAAAGAAGCTGGATGCAGCATGTGAGAGGTGATGCTGGGAGAATAATACTTTTTCTTTAGGTATATCAAGAAAATCAGTGATTGTGGATTTAATCCAGAGTTTTTCCTTGAGCCAGTTTTTGGAAAAATCAGAGAATAGTTTAGCTGACTTTGGATACGTTGCGAGTATTGTCTTTAGAATACGTTCAAATTTAATAAATGGTTTTTCATGAAAGACAACATAGTCTAAATCTTTTGAATCAATATTTGCATAATCAAGGCAGAATCGAATAGCATTTTCAGGAAATGAAAAATCGTGTTTTATGTGAGAGAACCTTTCTTCATTTGACGCTGCTATTATATCTCCGTCTTTAATTAATACAGCTGAAGAGTCATGATAGTGACAGCTTAACCCGAGTATATACATTATTGTTTTTTAAGAAATAGAGAGATGTCAGTTATCTTATTTTCTTTTTTCCATTGAGGCGGTTGCTTTAAGCCTAAATAATCTTTAAACACTTTAATCAATATTGCAAAAGGGGTAATTACTATAAAGTAGCTTAGAAATAGTAATAAGTCTATAACCAGAGAGATAGCTCCCTGAATCAAGCTATGGATTTTCTTAAAGAATTTTCTCATTTAAAAAAGAGCATATATGAAAGGAACAACGGCGGAAGATTGTGCCAGCCAAATAAACAGTCCGAGCAATAGAAATATTACTACAATTGGAGTCATCCACCAGAGCTTATTTGCCCAGAGAAATGAAAAAAGTTCTTTTACCACTCCTAGCTTAGAAGCTATTTTTTTAATTAGTTGCATAGTATAATTTTATCAACTTTTTCGGGAAAGAACAGAGTTTTATCCAAAAATATAAAAAAAGTTGACAGTCAATGATAGTATGCTATGATTTATAAGTCGTAAGGACAAGGGCGTCCGCTAGAAATAGTGGGCGTTTTTTTTATTTTAAACTAAATATGAAGATATTAGCTAAAGAGATATTATCGGATTTTGAAGGCATACGTATTACGCGTATTGAAGTTGAGGCTGTTGATTTGGCTCAGAAGGCTTTGGCTGGAAACTTTGTTGTTCTGATGGTTAAAGAAGAAAGCGAGAGAATACCTCTGACTGTTGTAGATGCTGATAGAGCGCGCGGCACGATTACACTTATATTTCAAGAGATAGGATTCTCTACCAAACTGCTTGGTAAACTCAATGTCGGTGATTACCTGTATTCTGTAATGGGCCCCTTAGGCCATGCAACTGAAATCAAAAACTACGGTTCGGTTATACTTGTTGCAGGAGGGGTGGGAATTGCTGAGATTTATCCGGTTGCAAAAACACTTAAAGAAGCAGGAAATAAGGTCAAGGTGATTATAGGTGCCCGGACTAAAGAGCTGCTTATATTGGAAGATGAACTTAGAGAGGTATCAGATGCACTATTTGTAACCACCGATGATGGAAGTTATAGTATTAAAGGTTTTACCACAGGTGTTCTAAGGGAGTTTTTAGATAAAGAAAGAGTTGACATAGTTTATGCAGTGGGTCCTATTCCGATGATGGAAAAAGTAGCGGATGTTACAAAGGGCTATGAAGTCAAGACTCTAGTATCGTTAAACTCTTTAATGGTGGATGCATCTGGCATGTGCGGCGGGTGCCGAGTAAATATAAATGGGGAGGTAAAGTTTGCCTGTGTGGATGGGCCTGAATTCGATGCTCACCATGTTGATTGGAGTACTTTAAAGACAAGAAATAATGTTTACGCGGATAAAGAAAAGCATATCTGCAACTTAAATAGGTTATGAAAGAAGCTGTAAGAGTCAAAGAGTTAGACCAAAAAGAGAGAGTAAGTAATTTTGATGAGGTTATTCAAGGCTATACTGAAGATCAAGCTGTAGAAGAAGCCTCTAGGTGTCTTCAGTGTAAGAGCCCAGTCTGCATAGAGGGCTGTCCTGTTGGAATAGATATAAAAAAATTCATTAAACAGATTCAGGATAGAGATTATAAAGGAGCACATCTTACAATAAGAGAGAAAAATAATTTCCCTTCTATTTGCGGTAGGGTCTGTCCTGCAGAGTATCAATGTAGAAAAGCCTGTATCTTAACTAAGAAAAACGAACCTTTTGCATCAGAGAATGCAATAAATATTCATTTCTTAGAGCGGTTTATAGGTGATTATGGGGCCAGAGAGAGCATATCTTCAGATAGCAAAGGTAAGAGTCTTGCTAGATATAAGGTGGCAGTTGTTGGCTCGGGCCCGGCTGGGATATGCTGTGCTGGAGAGTTAGCACGCGGGGGAGTTAAAGTTGTTATTTATGAGACTCTTCATAAGACGGGGGGAGTCCTTCAATATGGAATTCCGCCTTTTAGATTACCGCGAGATATATTGGATTATGAGATCAACTCTCTTAAGAATATGGGTGTTGAGTTTAAACCCAACTATATGATAGGAAAGATTAAGTCCTTGGATGAGCTTTTGAAAGAAGGTTTTGATGCGGTATTTTTGGGCCTAGGTGCTGGTACACCATCTTTCCTGGGCATAGAAGGCGAGAATCTATGCAATGTTTATTCAGCCAATGAGTTTTTAACCCGTGTCAATCTTATGAATGCTTATAAATTTCCTGAGTTTCATACGCCTGTCAACGTGGGGCGTCATATGGTAGTTGTTGGCGGAGGCAATGTTGCAATAGATTCAGCTCGTGTTGCCTTACGTCTTCAAAAATTAAATAATATAGAGCCCAATACTACTATAGTATACAGAAGAACAGAACTTGAGATGCCTGCAAGGCGTCTTGAGATAGAGCATGCTAAAGAAGAGGGGGTAAAATTTGAATTTTTGATTCAGCCTGTCGGATTCATGGGTAATAAAGATAGCTATGTTGAGAAGATAGAGTCTCTAAGGTGTGAGCTTGGAGAGCCTGATAAATCTGGTCGAAGAAGACCTCGCCCTATAAAGGGTAGTGAGTTTGAGCTTGACTGCGATGTTGCAGTTATAGCAATAGGATTAAGTGCGAATCAGGTTTTAACATCCTTAACACCTGAGCTTGAGTTAGATAAGTATAAAGATATTATTGTAAATGCAGAGACTATGGAGACTTCAATCCCCAGTGTTTATGCAGGGGGCGATATTGTGGGAGGAGAGGGGACGGTTATTGAAGCTATGGGCATGGCTAAGAGAGCCGCTAAGTTTATAGCCGAATATTTAAATGACAGATAATTAAAGGAGGCTAAAAATGTCAGGCAAAGATTATGTAGTGAGTGTTTTAGAAACAGTAAAGAAGAGAAATCCAGGAGAAGTAGAGTTTCATCAGGCTGTGACTGAAGTTTTAGAATCTCTTATCCCTGTAGTCGATAAGCATCCTGAACTTGAAGATGCTGCGCTCTTAGAGAGAATAGTTGAACCGGAACGTCAGATCATATTTCGCGTACCCTGGCAGGATGATAAGGGTAAGATGAATGTTAATAGAGCTTTTAGAGTCCAGTTTAACTCTGCCCTAGGACCATATAAAGGCGGGATTAGGTTTCATCCCTCAGTCTATGTCGGTATAATTAAATTTTTAGGTTTTGAGCAGATTTTTAAAAACTCTCTTACTGGGCTTATGATGGGCGGGGGAAAAGGCGGTTCTGATTTTGATCCTAAAGGTAAATCTGATTCTGAAGTTATGAGATTTTGCCAGAGCTTTATGAGTGAGCTTTCTCGTCATATCGGTGCTGATACTGATGTTCCAGCCGGCGATATTGGTGTTGGAGGCCGTGAAGTAGGATATATGTTTGGGCAATGGAAGAGGCTTACCAAGCTCTTTAGCGGTGTCTTAACAGGTAAAGGTCTTGATTTTGGCGGTTCTTTAGTTAGAACTGAAGCAACAGGTTACGGGTGCGTCTATTTCTGTCAGGAGATGTTAAAAGATAGAGGTACATCTTTTGAAGGTAAGACTGTTGTTATATCGGGGTCTGGAAATGTTGCTATCTATGCTGCTGAGAAAGCTCAGGAGTTGGGTGCTAAAGTAGTTGCATTATCTGACTCTAATGGGTTTATCTATGATAAGAATGGTATTAATCTTGATACAGTAAGACAGCTTAAAGAGGTTGAGCGTAAGAGAATTAAAGAGTATGTTAATGAGCATAAATCAGCAGAATTTCACGAGGGCTGCAGCGGTATCTGGAATATCAAATGCGACGTAGCTCTTCCTTCTGCAACTCAGAATGAGCTTGATAAAAAAGGTGCTGAGGCACTTATTAAAAACGGCTGTATTGCAGTTGCAGAGGGTGCTAATATGCCATCTACTCCCGAAGCTGTTGAGCTGTTCTTAAAGAATAAAGTCTCTTTTGGTCCGGGAAAAGCAGCTAATGCAGGCGGAGTTGCAGTATCAGGGCTAGAGATGGCTCAAAACTCTCAGAGATTAGGCTGGGGCTTTGAGGATGTGGATAAGAAGCTGCATCAGATAATGGTTGATATACACGAATCGGCAAGAGCAGCAGCCGAAGAGTATGGTACACCTGGAAATCTTGTTAACGGTGCAAACATTGCAGGGTTCTTGAAGGTTGCCCGCGCAATGATGGCTCAAGGACTTGTTTAATCGGCTAATATTTAAGGAGAGTGAAGTGAAAAAAGATATTGTTAAAGAGATGGGGTTGAGTTATCAAGAGTATGAGATGATAAAGAAGGTTATGAATAGGGAGCCAAACTATACTGAGCTTGGTATGTTCTCTGCTATGTGGAGTGAACACTGTTCATATAAAAACTCTAAGAAGGTATTTAAGTTTATGCCCACTAAAGGGAAGAATGTTCTTCAGGGTCCGGGTGAAAATTCTGGAGTTGTTGATATGGGCGATGAGATAGGTATAGCTATAAAGATTGAGTCTCATAACCATCCTTCTGCAATTGAACCTTATGAGGCTGCGGCAACAGGGGGGGGAGGGTGTTTAAGGGATGTCTTTACTATGGGAGCAAGGCCGATTGCCCTTTTAGGCTCTTTAAGATTAGGTAATTTAGAAAAGCCGCGTACGCAATATCTGCTTAAGAATATCGCTAAAGGTTTTGTTGATTATGCTAACAAAGTAGATATGCCTGTTGTAGGTGGTGAGATATATTTTGATGAGTCTTATGAGGGTAACCCTCTCGTAAATGCTTTTACAGTAGGAGTTGTAAAGCATAAAGATATTGTCACGGCTTTGGCTAAAGGTATAGGCTCGCTTGTCCTTATCATTGGACGTGCTACAGGTCGCGACGGAGTCGAAGGTGCAGCAATGGCTTCTACGGGGCTTACCGAGAAGACCTCAAAGAAGAGCAGCGCGGTTGCTATCGGAGATCCTAAAATGGGTAAGATTTTGTGCGAAGCATGCCTTGAGCTTATAAAGAAGAAACTAGTAATAGGAATGCAGGATATGGGAGCGGCTGGATTGACTTGTTCTACTTCTGAGACAGCCTACAAAGCCTCTATGGGTATGGAGATAGATTTACTCTCTGTACCAAGAAGTGAGAGCAAGATGACGGCATATGAAGTTATGCTTTCTGAATCTCAAGAGAGGATGCTTGTGATTGTAAAACCAAAGGACTTGCCAAAGGTAGAGGCTATTTTAAAAAGATGGGGTGTGCCTTGTGATCTTATCGGTAAAGTCATAAAAGAAAAGGTATTGCGAGTCAAAGAGGGGGATAAGGTTGTAGCTGAAGTTACTCCTGCAGCACTCGTTGAAGCTCCTATCTATACCAGAAAGTTTAAAAAACCTGCATCTTTGGATAAGATTTCAAAGTTTAATTTGGATCAGATTGAGCAGCCTAAGAGCTTAGGCACTGCGCTATTAAAGCTTCTTAAGGCTCCAACAATCAGAAGTAAAGAGTCGTTATATAAAACATCTAAGACATCTGCAAAGTATATCAATGTTGGGCCTGGTTCAGACGCTGCAGTGTTATCTGTTAAAGGGACTAGTAAAAAGATAGCTGTAACTGTAGATGGTAATTCAACTTATACTTTTCTTGACCCTAATAAAGGCGGCCAGATTGCTGTTGCTGAAGCTGCGCGCAACCTTGCTGTTAGCGGTGCTCGTCCTTTAGGTATAACAGATGGTTTAAATTACGGTAGTCCTTATAATGAAGGTGTCTACTGGCAGTTTAGGCAGTCTGTTATAGGAATGAGTAAGGCAGCAAAAGAATTCGGGATTCCTATTGTTAGCGGTAATGTGAGTTTTAACAATGAAAATCCTAAAGGCTCAATCGATCCTTCACTCTTAATTGGTATGGTTGGAGTCATTGATAAGGGCGTAAAACCGATGACGCAGGAATTTAAATCATCAGATAATGTGATTATTCTTTTGGGTAATACCAAGAATGAGTTAGGCGGCAGTGAATACTTAAAGACTATCCATGGTAAAAAGATAGGCAAGACTCCGTCTATCAATCTTGGTTCAGAGAAAAAACTTCATAGAATAGTTCTATCGTTGATAGAGAAAAATATCTTACTCTCAGCGCATGACTGTTCTGAAGGTGGGCTGGCTATTGCTATAGCAGAGTCCTGTATTTCAGGCAGCAAAAAGATGGGTGCCGCTATTGAAATTAATTCTAACTTAAGAGACGACGTGCTTCTCTTCTCAGAGACTCAATCTAGAGTAGTTGTCTCTTGTAAGTCCAAAGATATTGATAGAGTTTTATCTGAATCAAAGGAAGCAGGGGTTCCTTCTAAGATCATAGGATCTACAGGAGGATCAAGACTTAGGATAGTAAAGAATGGTAAGAAATTGTTAGACCTAGAACTCTCTAAGCTGAATAAGGTTTGGAAAGAGAGTTTTATAAAATAAGAATTATAAGTGATAACGAAGCCAGGGATTACTTGAAGAAGATCCCTGGCTTTTTATTATCTTAAATCAACTTGCTTAATAAATCTATCTGGTTTAAAATTATTGAAGTAAAAGGAGGTTAATATATGTCAGGTAAAAGACTAAATAAATCAGAGGTTTTAAGGTTGGTTAGAGAGAAAGACGTTAAGTTTATACGCTTATGGTTTTCCGATATAACTGGCCAGATGAAGGGGCTTACTATAACACGCGAAGAGCTCTCCGATGCTCTTGAAGATGGTATGGGTTTTGATGGTTCATCCATTAAGGGTTTTGCACGTATAGATGAGTCTGATATGGTTGCTTTGCCTGACCCCTCTACCTTTGCGATACTGCCGTATCGACCCAGAGAAAAAGCAGTTGCCGGGATGTTATGCGATATATTAAATCCAGACAAAACTCCTTATCAAGGAGATCCAAGATATATTTTGAAGAAGACTTTAGAGAAGGCAGAGAATCTTGGCTATCTCTTTAACATAGGACCTGAATTGGAGTTCTTTATATTTAAAGACGAAAAAGGTACAGAGGTTCTAGATGAAGGGGGTTACTTTGATATTACAACTTTGGATGCCGGTAATGAGGTAAGGCGTGAAATTATCTTAACGCTTGAAGAGATGGGGATTCACGTAGAATATTGCCACCACGAGGTAGCGCCTTCTCAGCATGAAATAGACTTGCGCTATAAAGATGCTTTAGCTATGGCTGATATAGTTATGGTATATCGCATGGTTGTAAAAGAGATTGCTCAAAAACACGGCTTCTATGCTACTTTTATGCCTAAGCCTATATTTGGTGTGAATGGTTCTGGCATGCATGTGCATCAGTCTTTATTTAAAGAAGATAGAAATATTTTCTTCGACAAAGAAGATGAAAACCATCTTTCAAAAGAAGCCAAGTGTTATATAGCCGGTATTTTAAAGCATGCTAAAGAGATTACCCTTGTCTGTAACCAGTGGGTCAACTCTTACAAAAGACTTGTTCCAGGCTATGAGGCCCCCGTCTATATTTGTTGGGCCCACTGTAACCGTTCTTCTTTAGTCCGGGTCCCGATGTATAAGCCTGGAGAAGAGAAGGCGACGCGTATTGAGTTTCGTTCGCCGGATCCAGCTTGCAACCCCTATCTTGCTTTTGCCTCTATGCTGTCAGCAGGATTAAAAGGTATGAAGAATAACTATCCGCTCCAAGAGCCTCTCGAGAAAGATGTCTATCGTTTAACTACCGAAGAGATGAAAGAGATTGGTGTTGAATGTCTACCTGGTAGCTTGATAGAGGCGATTGAGATTGCTGAAAATAGTGAGCTTTTGCGTGAGACCTTAGGTGAGCACGTCTTCTCCAATTTAATGATGGCTAAGAAGATTGAATGGGACGAGTACAGAAAGCGTGTCCATGATTATGAGATAGATACATATCTGCCTGTTTTATGAGGGCCTATAAAAAACACGTTGAGACTTTAAGCAAGATAAGCAAAGCTATAACATCCGATCTATATCTAGAGGATGTCTTAAAACTAATTGTTACTCTAACTGCTGATGTTATGGGAGCTAAGATCTGTTCTTTATGGTTGTTAGAAAAAGATACGGATGAGCTTAGAATATGCGCTACTCAGGTCTTGAGTGAACTCTATTTAAAAGAGAGAACTCTTAAGGTAGGAGAGGGCATAGTAGGTTTTGTGGCTAAAAGCAAGAAGCCAAAGATTGTAGAAAATGTTTTAAAAGACAAAGTATTTAAAGAGAAGAAATTAGCCAAAGAGGAAGGCCTTGTATCTATGCTGAGTGTCCCCATGATGGTTAAAAATAATCTGATAGGGGTTATAAACCTATATACTACTGAGATTTATAAGTTTAGCAAAAGCGATATCCTGCTTCTGACTACTGTAGCCAATCAGGCTGCTGTTGCAATTGAGAATACAGAGCTTCTAATAAAGACGCAGCTTGTTCAAGCTGAACTCGATGCACGCAAAAAGATTGAACGTGCAAAAGGAATATTGATGAAGGAGCAGAATCTCGATGAGGATGAAGCATTTAGACTGATGCGTAACTCCAGTATGGATAAAAGAGTCTCTATGAAGAATATAGCTGAAGCTATAATATTATCTTACGGTATAAGAAAATCTAAAAAAAGTTAATACCAATTTATGTACAGTATTCTATATGTAAATTGGTATAAGTAGTAAAAATCCTCTGCTTAAATTGTTAAGGTAATGTTATGTTTTGTTAAGTGATGTAGAAATAAAACGGCAGCGTGAGCTGGATTTAACTAAGATTAGATTACTGTATTATCGGGTACTACTGTATTCTTTAATATAACTGTGATACCATCTTTTATTACGTAGTACTCATTCTCTGCTTCTTGAATATTGTTTTTATTAATTATTTTCACTCCTGAACCTAGCTTAACGTTCTTATCTATTATTGCTTTTTTTATTTGGCAGTTTTTCCCTATTCCTACAGCTGAGTCGCTTGTGTTTATATCATAAAAGTCGTTGCCCATGATTATGGAGTCTTCTATTACTACGCCGTCCTCTATAAAGCTTCGCAGGCCTACTATAGAATGCGATATCTTTGCTTTTTTGATTATAGTTCCTTCTGCAATTATAGAATGTGATATCTCGCTGTCATTTATTTTTGATAAAGGCAGATAGCGGGGTCTTGTGTAGAACGGCCACTCTTCATCAAAGAGATTCAAAGGGGGCATATCTATTGTAAAGGCAAGACTTTCGTTGTAAAAAGATTTTACTGTCCCAATATCTTTCCAGTAACCGTTATGTATATAGGCGTATGTTTCTTTATCTCCTATAGCATCTGGTATAATCTCTTTGCCAAAATCAAATTTATCGCTGCTATTTGATAGCAGCTCAAATAGAACATCTTTTTGGAAAAGATATATTCCCATTGAAGCTAAGAATCTCTCTTGACCGTCAATATTTAAAGATAGTTTTTCTATCTCTTGTTCATCTGTTGGTTTTTCTATGAAGTTTTTTATTCTATAGTGTTTATCAGTTGCCATGATTCCAAGGTCTGGCGTATCTTCTCTAGGCACTGGATTGCAGGCAATAGTAAGTTCTGACTTTTTTTCAATGTGAAAGTTTATCAAATATTCAAAATCCATCTTATAAAGCTGATCACCTGATAGTACTAGAATATGTTTTATTCTGGGGTCATTGAAATGTTTAAGGCATTTTCTTACAGCATCGGCTGAACCTTGAAACCAGTTGCTCTCATCTGCCGATTGCGCTGCTGCTAATATATCCACAAAGCCTTGTGAGTAATAACCTAATTTGTAAGTTCTTGCTATATGCTTATTTAAAGAGGCAGAATTAAATTGAGTTAATATCCATATTCTATTTAAACCAGAATTGAGACAGTTGCTTATCGGGATATCTACGAGGCGGTATTTGCCAATGAGAGGCACAGCAGGTTTTGCTCTATATTTGGTAAGAGGATATAATCTTGCTCCTCTTCCGCCGCCTAGTATAAGACAGAGTATATCTTTCATCTAAAACATATTAGCTTGAAAGAGAGATATCTTCAATAATTAATTATTAATTTATTTTTTTTAAGATGTTATAAGCACTTTGGAATTAGTCAAAATTTATATGGATTTGCTAAAAATAATAACGATACATTTCGGAGGATTTAAACTTTGGGATAATGTAGAGAGATATCTTTTGGGAACGGATATCTATCTCGACACATCTTATTTCTTTCGTTATTTAGAGCCTGAAATAGTAAAGAAGTTTAGAGAGAATATTCTACAAAAACGCTCAAGAGCTTTTAGGTCTTTAGAACTATTTTTTATTTGACATAATGATACTAAAGTGGTATCCTTTATAAAAAGGAGTCAAATAAAGCTCTATTTGTTTAAAAATATACTGGAATCTAGGAGAACGATGTGGTTCAATAATTTAAAGGAGGTGCTTTATGGACATAGCCGTAAAGTATATGCTCAGAGCAGTTGCTCATTGTAAAGAAGGCTGTAGTACATTGTCCTGGGCACGACATTAAACTGCCTGCTGTTTTATGAAACTGATAACTAGAGATAGTGATTATGCAATGAGGGCGCTTTGTGTGATGGCGCAGGAGTCCGGTAAGATTTTATCTGTAGATGATATTGCATCTGAGACTAATGTTTCTCATCATTTTTTAAGAAAGATACTCCAGGTGTTAAGCAGGAAAAATATTATAAAATCATATAAGGGTAAAGGCGGGGGATTTGTTCTCTCGAGAGATCCTAAAAAGATAAACTTTATAGATATAATGGAGATATTTCAAGGCAGTCTTGTTCTTGCAGAACATAAGCTTAACAAAGACAAGTGCCCTAAGATAAAAAAATGCAATCTTAAAAAGAAGATTGATAAAATAGAGAGAGGTCTTTTAAGAGATTTTAACTCAATAACAGTAGCCTCTATATTGGATAATTAAATCTATTTTCTGTTTGACAGAGGCCTGTAACTTAAGAGATAATAATGATTGGAAAATGTAGTCATAAAATGGTGAATTTGCCCGGCTCTGGGGTGGAAGTCGGGCTTTTTTTATTTTAGACTGTGTAGAGTTTATTATGATAGAGGCTAAGTTAAAAGAGTTGTTTCAGAATGTAACATTTATTGATGTTGCAAGCTGCGATTTTAAAGGACGCCCTAATGTTGCACCTAAATTTTTATTAAAATATGTTGGAAATTTAATATATTTAATAGATTATATAATAGGAAGAACTTACGATAACCTAAGAATTAATCCTAGAGTCTCACTTCCTGCTATGAATTTTGACACTCTCAATGGTTATCAAATAAACGGAGAGGGAGAGATTTTAGAGAGCGGCACAGAATATGATAAACTTACTAAAGAGCTCAGAGAGAAAATAAAAAGATTATCAGTAGATAGGATTATTGAAGGATTAAAGAGTGAGAAGATACATGATAGTTTTGAAATAGTTTTTTCTAAAAAAGTGGTTATCTTTAAAGTCAAAGTTGAGGAGATAGTAGAGATAGGTCCTACCGGAGAACTTAAAAGGGAGAAAATCTAATGAAGAGGACTCAAAAGATAATGATTTGGTTTTTGCCCATCATTGTAGTTGGAGGTTTATTTTATCCTCTCCTAGGCTATCTTGTCGTAGCGATGATGGTTGCTTTATTAACGCTTTCATTTTTTAAAAAAAGATACTGGTGTTGGAATATCTGTCCGCGAGGAGCATTCTTGGATGGCGTTATGTCTAAAGTAAGCCGTAAAAAACCGATTCCAAAATTATTTACAAAACAATGGTTTCGTTTGGTTATTCTATTTATTTTTATCTCTATTGCTGTATACTGTATGATAAATGCAGGTGGGGATATTTTAGCTATCGGGGCTGTTTTTGTCTCGATCTGTCTCATTACTACCGTAATAGCAATTATTATGGCTGTTATTACAAAACCAAGAGCGTGGTGCAGTATCTGCCCAATGGGTACATTGCAGGACAAGATAAGTAAGATTGGAATGTAGTTTTTTTAGTGTTGATTTAATGGAATCTATCGTTCTATTTTAGATTGAATTTGTCAAGAACTTGAATATGGTAGTGTCTATAATTATTGATATTGTTAAGGTGTTTTAGAGAAATTTAATTTTCCTGCTCTAATGTGATAGAAAATAGATTATAAGATTATATATTTGCAAATTATCTACAATCTAAGCTTGACATAATTAGCATGGTATTTAAAATAGTTTAAATAAAGTTGAATGGTAGACGTTAAAAAAAGGAGGATTTAGATGAATCTTAAAGAGATTACAATGGATGATTTAAATGTTGAAAGTTTTATTAAAGAAAAGATGGAGGATCTTAAGAGTGTGATAGGAGATGGCATAGCTATAAATGCATTGTCTGGCGGTGTTGACTCATCAGCAGTTACCATGCTTGCTCATCGTGCTTTAGGGGATAAGCTAAAGACATGCTTTATTGATTCAGGTCTTATGCGTCAGGGAGAGCCAGAATATATTGTTAATCTTTTTAATAATATGGGGGTTAAGGTTGAGCTCGTAGACGCAGGGGATGATTTCTTTGGTGCACTCTCAGGGCTAGAGGATCCTGAAGAGAAGCGCGAAGCTATTACCCAGACTTTCTATAAGACTGTTTTTGGTAGAATAGTTAAGGAGAGTGGAGCAAAGTTTTTGCTTCATGGAACAAATTATACCGATGTTGAAGAGACAATAGCAGGAGTCAAAAGACAGCATAATATTTTAGAGCAGCTTGGCGTAGACCCCCAGAAGGCTTTTGGCTATAAGGTGTTGGAGCCTTTGGTTGCACTTAGAAAAGAGGCGGTAAGAGAGGTTGGTAAAGAGCTAGGGCTGCCTCAAGAAATATATACTAGGCCTCCTTTCCCAGGTCCTGCTCTTGCAGCGCGAGTTATCGGTGAAGTTACACCTAGCCGTGTTAGCGTGGTTAGAGCTGCTACGGTTATAGTGGAAGAGGAGTTAAAAGATTCAGGTGCGTTTCAATACCTTGCTATTTTGCATAAAGATAGAGTTACCGGTATGAGGGATGGTAAGAGGGACTTTGGTCTTCAGATTGAAGTTAGATGTTGGGATAGTCGCGATGCAACAGTCGGGACTCCTACAGACCTTTCCTTTGATATCTTAAGGAGATTGGGAGATAGGATATCAAAAGAGGTTTCGGGTGTCGTAAGTGTTACTTACAACATTACTTCTAAACCACCGTCAACGATAGAGGCTATATAATATTAGTTTTGATTGTTAGCGGAAGATAGTTATAGAGAAGTAAATCCCAAATCCTATTAGGATCAATCCGCAGATAAATATTATTATCTTATATGTTTTATCTGATATAAATCTCTTACTCTTGCTTATTGTTAGAGAGACAATGCTGTACCAGATAAGATCGGCAATAATATGACCTGCAAAAAATACTCCAATCCCAGTAAAGCCTAATTTTCCTGCTCCTAAGACAAGCCCTAATCCTATGGTTAGCCACCAGATGCTCCAATAGGGGCTAGCGATGCTCATAGTTATTCCTAAGAGGGCTAAGTTGCTATTTTTACTTTTTTCTGCCTCTAGTTTTAGGGAGATATTTTTAATGGATTTAAGCATATTAATTCCAAATAGAAAGAGTATAGCTGCTCCGAATATAGATATAATTTTTATTACATAAGGCTGGTTTATTAAATTTGAAAGTCCAAGTGCTATTAATATAATCATCAGGACTTCTAAGACAGCATGCCCTAAGATTATTAGCGGTCCTGCTTTAAATCCATGACGAGCACTTTTTGCAATAACGGTTGTAAGGAGAGGTCCCGGGGCAAGAGCTCCAGATAAAGCTATAACAAAAGATATTAAGAATATTGATAGATAGTTCATGGTTAGATTCTACTAGTTAAGGTTTGATTTATCAAATTTAAGTTAATATTATAATTGTTGCTAACTTAATAAATTTGGACTAAACTATAATAAATTGAGCTTAAAATGAAGAAAGTATTCTATCTATTTTTGGTCTTGTTAATGCTTCAAGGCTGCGCTGCGTATAAATCTGTCCACTATGGTCAGGACTACTCTTCGCCTACAGATGTTGACGACATTGAGATCTTCTCTTTTAGTCCCGGAGGTTCTTATATTCAATTAGGAGAGGTTACTGTATTTGGAGTGACACCGACAAATAGAGCCCACATGTTAGAGCGTCTTAAGGATATGGCTGCTGAGATGGGTGGTGATGCAATAATAATCGAAGAACGCGAAACACCGACATATATGCCAAAACCTATACAGGGATTGGTTATAAAGTGGCAGGAAGAAGAGATTTCAGAATTCGAAGAGATAGATAGTTTTACAGCTGATCTTGAAGATGTGACTCTGATAGATAGCAAGTCTGAATATATAAAGTAAGGAGGAATAATGGCGCTCCTTTTGATTAAAGCTCTAGGCATACTACTAGTCGTCTTAGGTGTAATCTTTCTAATCGATAATAAAAGGCTTCAGAGTTTTATTAAATTTTGGAAGAAAGGAAGTAATATCTATCTGGCCGGTATTATTAAAGTGTTAGTTGGTGTGTTGTTTATTGTAGCTTCTGCAGATACGAATTTATTAATATTTATATTCGGCATGCTCTATCTAGTTGGTGGAATTATTGTTTTTATTTTAGGTCCTAAGAAAGTGAATGGATATATAGATTATTGGGCAGGTAAAACCAGTAAAAATATACCTTGGATAGCAGCTTGCTATTTAGCAATGGGAATTCTGTTAATATATTTGTGCTAAAATCTCATTTAAACAAGAGGTGGATTAAGTGCTAGGAGAAATATTAAATAGAGCGTATTTAGGCAACAGTGTTTTAGATTACGTAATAGCATTAGTAATACTTATAATCGGAGTAATAACTATAAGAGTTTTTAAAGCTGTTGTTATGCACCGCCTTGAAAATCTTGCTCAGAAGACTAAGACAACATTTGATGATTTTTTAATTTTAGTAATAGGAAAAGTAGCTCTACCTCTCCTCTATATAGTTTTTCTCTACTTTGCTTTAGCTGCTCTTAATTTAGCAGTTCAGGTGCAGGGAGCAGTAAATAAGGTATTTTTAGCAATTGTGATGTTTTCAATTGCAAGGTTCGTCAACCTCTTGGTTGTTTATGGTTTCACAAATTATCTTAAAAAACATGGTCAGGATATAGCATTAGAGAAGAGTCTTAATACAACCTTAAGGATTGCCAAGTTTCTTGTTTGGGCCTTTGCAGCCATATTTTTTATGGATAATCTTGGGTTTAAGATCTCAGCTGTTATTGCAGGCTTAGGTGTCGGCGGTATAGCTATAGGTCTTGCAGCTCAGGCTGTCTTGAAAGATCTCTTCAGTTATTTCTCTATTATATTTGATAGGCCTTTTGAGGTGGGCGATTTTATAATAGTTGGTGATCTCTTGGGTACTGTTGAGTATATTGGCGCAAAGACTACCAGACTAAGGAGTCTTGGGGGAGAGCAGCTGATATTCTCAAATACCGACTTAACAGATTCAAGAATAAAGAATTATAAGAGGATGGAGCAGAGAAGGGTTCTCTTTCAGTTTGGAATAATATATCAGACGCCTTATGATAAGCTGCAGCAGATCCCCGATATTGTAAAGAATATTGTAGCGAGCGTAGAGGATACTATATTCGACAGGACGCATTTTTCCTCCTATGGCGACTCCAATCTTGTCTTTGAAGTTGTCTATTATGTTGTAGGAAGTGACTACAATAAGTATATGGATATACAGCAGGAGATAAATCTGGCTCTATTTAAAGAGTTTGAGATTAAAGGGATAGAGTTTGCCTATCCTACACAGACACTCTATATCAATAAGTCTAACACTGATTAAGTAGCTAATTAATGTATAGACTTATTCTTTCTCTGATGAGTTTTGTAATCATCGTATCTTTTTTCTTGCCTTGGTTTAGTGTTGAACAAGTTCAGGCAGGAGTTATTAAAAAAGTTTTTACAGGGGAAGGGGCAGTTATTATAAAACTAAGCGGTTTTAATATTCCTCTTGAGGCCAACGGCAGCAATTCTAGTCTCATGTTAAGCATAGCAAAGCTATTTAGCTCAGGATTAAGAGAGTTTTCACATAAGAGTTGGTTTCTGTGGCTAGTTCCGGTATTTGCTGTATTTATAATTAGATTCTCTGGGAGCTGTAAGAGAAGCAGATTGTTTAATTTCCTGCTCTCTTTAGCAGGTCTTGGAGCATCTTTAACTATAATGCATGGAATCGTTGGCCTAGATTTGGATAAGCTTATTTATGAAATAAAATTAAAAGAGGGCTTTTGGATTGTCTTGGTATCTTTTTTTGTAATAGGACTGCTTGGGCTAATGCAGCTAAAGTTGTTAACTGCAAAAAAGCCCAAGCATTGAGATTACTTTATAGAAATATCCTCTATGTAGATAGCGCCTTCCTTTTTAGTTGCAGTCATATCTTCAAATACTAAAGTAAGTTCACTTAAGCTGGATAGATCATTAAGGCCGCCAAAGCTCTTAAGAGGTATGATTACCTCTTTCCAGTCATCGCTTACGCTGCTTACGTAGTACTTTCCGACCTCTCCTTTCTCATTTTCAAGTTCGACTTTAAAAGTTGTAGTATAACCCCTCATCTTATCGCCTTTTATCCAAAAGCTTAAGGCAGAATTGTTTGAAGCATCAAGGCCTGTCAAATCCATCCAGAAGCCGTTGTAAGCAGGGTTAGGTGAGTCGACATCATAATATATCTGGATTGAATAGCCTTCATCACCCCGTTTTATAGTAGCTATGAAGTTATCCTCTGCATGTTGAGTCATATCCTTTGGGTCTCTATCCCAGGCTCCAAAATCTCCTTCGATATTGTTGGGTTTTTCTCCAGAATTAAAGTCTGCGATGATTATTGGCTCTCCATAGGTTGCAATAATAGGTTTGATATCCTTTATCATCAACGCTTCTAGGGGTTCAGCTGCAAACTCCTCTGTTACTGCCTCTCTTTCTCCCGACGGTGCTTTTCCGCAGCTAATGCAAAAGATGCATAGAAAAGCTAAGACCATAAGTCTCTTTGCCATACGACCACCTCCTTGTTTGTAGGTATTTATTCTATGTAAAGTAAGTTTTATATGTCAACAAGGAAATAATTGATTTTTTCCGTCCTTAGTATACACTGTATTAATGCAGGATTTTAGTATTAAGAAGCGTATCTATTATCATGACACTGATTGCGGCGGCGTTGTCTACTATGCTAACTACTTAAAACACCTAGAAGAGGCAAGAACAGAGTTTTGTATAGACAGAAATATAGCGCTTAGAGAGCTGCAGGATGACGGTATATATTTTGTTGTCGCAAAAGTTGAGATAGATTACAAGTCTCCTGCCAAGTATGGTGATATTGTTAACATATCAGCCAAGGTGGAGTATGCTAAGAGATCGTCACTATATTTTTATCAAGAGATTAGAAAAGAGGATAATCTTTTGATAAAAGCCAACACGCTTTGGGTCTGCGTTGATAAGAGTTTTAAGCCGCGCACTATACCCGAAGATGTAAAATCTTTATTTACTGCGTAGTCCTTGGAGGGATACCAAAGCGGACGAATGGGCCTCACTCGAAATGAGGTGTTCTGAGCAATCGGGACCGGGAGTTCAAATCTCCCTCCCTCCGTTTTCATTCTACTTCTTTCCATTTTTCCCAGGTAACAGGGAGGGATTGGAGTAATTCATTTACCTTAGTGAGAGCCTCGTAAGAGAAGTAGGCTTTAGAATTACTGCCTGAATCAGGAATATGGAAGGTGTCGCCTGAGCATATTATGCTTCCATATACCTTTACGTATGTTGGAGGAGAGGTAAAAATGCTATTAAGTTCGATGGAGGTTGAGGTCTGATTGCCTGATACGATATGTTTAGCAATAATAGCCCCTTTATACTGTCCGTAATTTCCTATTTTTACCGTTGAATTTGGGGCATATATATTGCAGTATAATTCAGGGTGGTTGTAGGCGATAAAGACATCTTCATAATAAAAAACATCTTCTCCTTCATAATTTACTCCTTCTACATAAAAGATGCAATCCTCAGCGCTTACAGATTCATTCTCTGGTTTTATTTTAGGAGTATTTCCAAATTCAATTTTCCCTTTAATATTAACATCTACCGGGTTTTGATAGCTTATAAGGCAGTTGTTTCCGGTAGATATCTCGTTAATGTTATAAGTTCCTCCGCTGAGCACTAAAGTAGCATTATTTCCTATGTTTATATTGTTATAATCACCAGGTGTTAGTGTGTAGGTAGAATTGGTTCCTATAGTGATATCTTGTGTTCCTACTTCAAAGGTAGGGAAGTAAGGTAACTCTGAAAAAGGAATATTGGCTGGAGATATTTCATCTCCAGTATGTGTAAATCCTATGCCTGTATTAAATTGAGTATTGTAGTAGATATCTCCTAAGACTGTAGCGTTATTGCCTAGAGTTATTGAGTCTCCTATAACCGAACCATTAATATCGGCATTATTTCCTATTGCGACAGTGCCTCCATCTAGATAGGCGCCTATTGCTCCACTGGCTATAGTTAGGTTTCCTCCCACATCGATGCTTTCAATGCCTATAAGGGCAAACTCCTCTAAATTTATTGCAGGAGCTCCTTTTAAATATACCTTTGAATTTTTACTCTCTATTTGATTGACTATAATAAGGCCATACCAAATAGCATCTCCAACCATTTCTAATATTGGATTGTTCTCTGGATAGGATGAATCTTCAACATAGAGTATTCCGTAACCACGAAAACCATTTGATAGAGTTAGTTTTGAGTTTGATATATATACAATTTGAAAATTATCTTCAGTTCCAATGGAGATATTGCTATAGGTTGTATCGCCCGATAAAATAATGTTAGCATTTTTTTTAATTACAGCTGCAAGGGCGTCTATATCTGCTGAATAGTCAAAGTCTCCTTCTTGAGAGGGTGAGCCTTCTAAGGTAACATTGCTTATGTTCAAGAGGTTTTCTGACAAGTTTAGTTTTATCGCTTCTTTTTCACCTGCAACTTCTATTTCATTCATATTAAAGTTTTTGCCGCTAAATATCGTGTACTCTTCTTCCGTAGGCTCACCATTGATTTCTGCGGTAGAGCTAGAGTCAACTAACAAGAAGTTTAAAGCTGCAAGTTCGTCTATATTTAATTGAACTTTAAAACCTCTCTCTTGAGTCAGCTTTTTATAGGTTGCTTCAGAAGACGGCAGCAGCAGTAAAAATATTAGAAATATAAAGATCAATTTCTTTATATTCATTATTCGGATTCTTTCCATTCCATCCAGAGGCTATTTACTGCCGAATCTAAAGCAGAGTTTGCGCTCTCTATTGCTTCTTCACAGTAATAATTATTAGTGTAGCTGCCTTCGGCAGGAATATGGAATTGGTTTCCTATCAATATGATGCTGCCGCATATCGAGACCTCTTCTGCCTCACCTTCTCCTTCGCCGGAGAATGCACTCTCCAAAACAGCATCTATATTATTATCAATTGTAATTCTATTACCTATAATTGAGCCTCTGCATTCAGCATTAGTGCCTATATCTATACTTGAATATATATTGGGAGCATAAACATTGCATTTAATAATTGCGTTAACTCCCATTTGAAAAACATTTGTATTACTTGAATAGTCACCTTCAATATAGAAAATACAGTCATCTGCGCTAACACTACTATCGTAAGGTATAATTTTAGGGTTACTCCCCATGTTTATTTTTTTGGTTATATGGATAGTTGAAGCAGCGCTATATTTTATTGTACAGTTATTATCCATTGTTAATTGATTAATGTAGTAATCTCCGCCAGATAGTATAAGGGTGCAGTTATTTTTAAATGTAATGTTATTGTATGATCCAGGAGCTAGAGTATAAGTCACATTATTATTCCTCGATATATTTTGAGTTCCTGGGCTAAAGCTTGGAAATGCAGGCAGAGTGATGAATGGGAATGATAGTGGAGTTATTTGATCTCCGCCTATGTCAAAATGGACTCCGTATGTAAATGTGTTGTATGTTATGTCTCCATCCACTTCATTATTATTTTGTGCAGTAATAGTATCTCCAAAAAGAGAGCCTTCAAAATCATTGTTGTTATGCATTACCAAGTTCCCTCCAGAATCTGAGACTCCGACATTTCCGCTATCAAACTCTGCATTATTGCCAAGACCTAAGTAGGTTATACCTAACATAGAGAAAGCACCTATTCCTGTTCCGCCTCCGCCTCCAGCACCATTTAAAGATATTTTTGAGAGCTTATTGCTTTCTAGTTGATATATTAAGATTACGCCATGCCACTTGGCATTATCAGTCATCTCAAGAATATACTCTTCCTGATTATGATTACTATCTTCAATATAGAGAATACCATAACCTATGAAGTCTCTAGCTAGAGTTATATTGACATCATTTACATATAAGATCTGATAATCTGCAGCTGATCCAACAGTGGTGTTTTGCAATGTTGAGGCTTCTGTAATTGTTGTATCAGCATTTTTACGCAAAAATGGAGCTAATATATTCATATTTAGAGTATAGCTGACATTTTCTGTGACAGTACCGTTTACCCCCTCTAGAGTTACATCGCTTATATTCAAACTACCTTGACCTATATTGCATCCTATTGCGGTATTGCCGCCCGTTATTACTTCACCATCTATATCGTGGTTATTGCCGCTGAAGATTGCTGTATCTGATAAACCTTCTGAGCCTTCAATATCAGCGCTGGGACTTTCGCCGATCAAGATCAGATTAATTAATTCCAGCTCTTCTAGGGAGAGTTGAGGCTTAAAAGCCGTGGCTGAGGACTCTTTTTTGTACTCTGCGGCATAGAGAACAGTGGATGTTAAAAAAATAATAAACATGAAAGATATTGCCTTCTTCATTTTTACCTCCGTTTTGTTTTTTCTTTATCTGTAATTATGCAATATTTATGCCAATAGATGCAATAGGGAAGTAGCTGGTGTTTAAATGGTTATGCAGGTGATCATATTGCAGTTATTGAAAAACAGACAACTTTGGTTGCTTGAGTTAACAAGTCTTTACACTTGAAAATTGTTTCATGCCAAAAGCGGATTATTCTTAGGGAAATATGGAGAAAAATTTAGGATAAAAATTAGGGCTTTATTGCAAAGTCGGTAAGTTTTTTAAATCCTTTTATTCTTTTATCTATGTCGATAGCTGATATCTTTCCAAGCTTGGACAGGCTAATATCTTCAACAGCAAATGTTGCCATTATGGTCCCATAGATGGCTGCTCTTCTTAAGCTGGTTTGATCTATCCTTTTTGTTTTAGCTAAGTAGCCAATGAATCCTCCAGCAAATGTGTCTCCTGCGCCTGTCGGATCAAATACAGACTCCATAAGATATGCTGGGGCTGTAAAGGCATGGCTTTTTGTGAACAATAGGACTCCGTGCTCACCTTTTTTAATAACAACAACTTTGGGCCCAAAACTCAGTATCTCTTTAGCAGCTTTAACAAGATTCTTTTGATTGGTGAGTTCCTTTGACTCCGATTCGTTTATAAAAAAAATATCTACTCTCTTTAGAAGTTTGAGCAGCGCTCTCTTTTTATTTTCAATCCAGTAGTTCATAGTATCGCAGGCAATAAGTTTTGGATTTTTGACCTGACTTAAGGCTCTTAGCTGTATTTCAGGATCGATATTGGCTAGGAATAGATATTTGCTATTCTGATAGCTTCTGGGTATTTTAGGATTAAAATTAGCAAATACATTTAAATCAGTTACTATAGTCTTTGGATTTGAAAAGTCCCAGCCATACTCACCTTCCCAGTGGAATGTTTTTCCGCTCTCTATACTCAATCCTTGAGTATCAATACTTTTATTTTTTAAAAACTCTATATGTTTTTTAGGGAAATCTTCTCCCACAACAGCAACAATATTAACAGCAGTAAAGTTTATTGCACTTACGGAGAAGTAGATAGCAGAACCGCCAAGTATCTTATCAACTTTAGCGAATGGTGTTTTTATGGTATCTAATGCAACAGATCCAATTACTAATATGCTCATGGTAATTTATTTTATCAATAAAATTTTAAATAGAAAGTTTTAAATTATAATATTTAAGATAATTTTGTCTTCTAGCATTTTAATTGCAATTTCTTAAATCTGATTTTATAATTATAAAACATTCATTTAAAGTAAAACATCATTAAAACATAAACATTATTAATTTAGGAGGAATATATGGATAGGCGTGTTTTGATTATCATCTTGCTGGTTGTTGTCGGGGGAGGATTTTTAATATGGGGGATAAACTCATCTAAAGAGGATTTAGAGCAAGTATATCAGGATCAGAGTACAACAGAGTTATCTCAGGATGATGTAGATGTTTCTGTCAGTTCTGAGATAGAAGATATCTCTCAGTTCGATACTTTGATTGAAGAAGGAGCGGAAGGTACTTTTGAAGAAGGACTGTTATTTGCAGAGCAGCTTACAAAAAATAATAAGCTAATAGAAGCTAAAGAAGTATACAAAAGATTAGTCCGGAATTTCTCTAGCCATCCTGATCTAGGTGATTTAGAGCAGAAACTTTGGGACATAAACATGAAGGTAATGTTCTCTCCTATTCAAACCGATGATTCTGTAATATATGAGGTTAAGGAAGGAGATTCTCTGTATTTAATAGCAAAGAATTTTAATACAACGGTAGGTTTCTTAAAGAGAAGCAATGGTTTGAGCTCAGATTTAATCAGGATAGGGCAGAGGTTAAAAATTGTGACTTCAATTTCTGCTATTATTGTAGATAAGTCTTTAAATATTTTGACTCTTAAAATGAATGATGAGATAGTCAAGGTCTATCCTTGCTCAACAGGTGAGTTTAATTCAACCCCAACCGGTGATTTCAAGATCATAAATAAGCTCCCTAATCCTACTTGGTATAAAGCCGGGGCAATTGTTCCCCCAGATAGCGATGAGAATATACTTGGCAGTCGCTGGATGGGCTTTGAGCTCTCAGGCTATGGTATCCATGGTACAACTAAGCCTGGAAGCATAGGTCAGCAGGTAACAGCTGGCTGCATTAGGCTTTATAACGAAGATGTTGAAGAGCTTTACGATGTTACTCCTACAGGGACTAAAGTCACTATCATTGAATAATTATGGCTGAACTGGATTTTGAAAGACCAATACTGGAGTTAGAGAGAAAGATCTCTGAGTTAAAGAGCTTCTCTCAAGATAAAAATATTAATCTCAGTGATGAGATTGGTGGTTTTCAAGAGAAATTAGAGAGCCTTAAGAGGGAGATTTATGGAGCTTTAACGCCTTGGCAGAAAGTTCAGGTATCACGTCATTCAGATCGCCCAACTTTATTGGACTATACCAGTATGATTATGGATGACTTTATAGAGCTTCATGGCGATAGATGTTTTGGAGATGATAAAGCTTTAATTACAGGGCTTGCAAAGATAGACGGAAGGAGAGTTGCTATTGTTGGGCACCAAAAGGGAAGAGATACAAAAGAAAATTTAGAGCGTAATTTCGGCTGTGCTCATCCTGAAGGATATAGAAAAGCTGCTAGAATATTTAGTTTGGCTGAGAGATTCTCTCTGCCGGTTATATCTTTAATAGATACCCCAGGTGCTTATCCCGGAGTTGGAGCTGAGGAGAGAGGCCAAGCTCACTCTATAGCTGAAAATATTAGAGATATGTTTCAGGTTAAGACCCCTATTATTGTTGTTATTATAGGAGAGGGAGGAAGCGGCGGAGCTTTAGGTATAGGTATAGGTGATAGGGTTGCTATGTTTGAATATTCTTATTATTCTGTTATATCTCCAGAAGGATGTGCTGCGATATTATGGAGAGATAGAGCAATGGCAGAGCAGGCTTCGAAGGCGTTAAGGCTTAATGCGGAAGATCTATTAAGTTTTGGGATAATAGATGAGGCAATAGAAGAGCCTTTAGGCGGGGCGCATAGAGAGCCTGAGGTTGCTGCTAATAATCTTAAAGATTTTATTTTAAAATCCCTCGATGAATTAAAAGATATGTCTGTTGAAAAGTTAATAGAGAAACGCTATGAAAAATTTAGAAAGTTAGGGCCTATATCAGAGCCTTCTTCGTAACTTCTACCTACACTTCTTTTTGAATAATTTATAAGCATCCGTTCTTTGTTTTATAAAAAGGGGATAATCTAGGAATATTTTTTCTAGCAGATTGGATGTTTTACCTCCAGATATTCCTCGCTTTGAATTCTCTATAAATGTTACCATCTCTTTTGTTTTAGCTGTGTCTGTTTTTTTAAGTTCGTCTATGATTTTATTTAAAGGTAATTTTTTGCGGTATATTACTGTATAAGCTTTCTTGACCTCATTTATCTCCGCAGCACTAAAACCAGCACGTTTTAAACCCACAGTATTTATTCCAAATATTTTAGAATTGCCTATCAACATCATAAATGGAGGTACATCTTTTGTTACACGCGATAGCCCTCCAATCATAGCTAAGTGCCCTATTCTTACAAATTGGTGTATGGCGGTATTTGCTGAGATTGTTACATTATCTTCTATCTCAACATGTCCTGCTAAAAGTGCGCCGTTACTTATTGTGATATTATTTTTTAAGCGGCAGTCGTGGGCGATATGAGAGAAACTCATTAGATAGTTATTGCTGCCTATCTCTGTTTGATTATCTTCTTCTGTTGAGGTATTGATGGTTACATATTCTCTGATTATATTATCATCACCGATTAAGAGATGTCCCAGTTGCTTTCTTAACCCTAACATCTGCGGTCTTTCACCTATAATGGATCCGGTATGGATAATATTATTTCTACCTATTTTGGTTGAGCCTTTTATATGGCAGAAGGGCAGTATCTGTGTACCTGCTCCTATCTCTACATTCTCTTCTACTATAGAGTAGGGTCCTATCTCAACATTTTCGCCAATCTTGGCTCCTGAATCTACCAGTGCCGTTTTATCTATATTCATTGTTTAATTATAACACAAAACAATTGAAGAAATAAAACCCTTGAGTTATTCTTTAGCTATAATTATCTAGGAGGTAAAAATGGATAAGATACATATATTTGATACGACTTTAAGAGATGGAGAGCAGTCTCCGGGTGCGTCTTTAAATATAAAAGAGAAGATTGAGATTGCAAAGCAGCTTGAACGCCTCAATGTCGATGTAATAGAAGCAGGTTTTCCAATTGCTTCTCCTGGAGATTTTGAAGCGGTAAGTTTAATAGCTAAAAAAGTAAAGCAGCCTACTATCTGTGCTTTAGCCAGATCCCTAAAGAAAGATATAGATGCTGCAGCCGGAGCTTTAAAGGGAGCCAAGAAGAAGCGGATACATGTCTTCTTAGCCACTTCAAAGATACATATGGAGTACAAGCTAAAGAAAGCAGAAGATGAGATTCTAAAGCAGGCGGTTAAGGCTGTTAAATATGCCAGGAAGTTCAGCGATGATGTTGAGTTTTCACCTGAGGACGCATCTCGTACAGAGAGAGAGTTCCTTTTTAAAATAATAGCCGAGGTCATAAATGCCGGAGCTGGCGTTATAAATATTCCCGATACTGTTGGCTATACAGTTCCGGAGGAGTTCTCTGATCTTATAACTCAGATAAAGATCAATGTGCCTAATATAGACGATGCAATTATAAGCGTTCATTGCCATGATGACCTGGGATTATCCTGCGCTAATTCACTCTCTGCTGTTAAAGCAGGGGCTAGACAGGTTGAGTGCACTATTAACGGTATTGGTGAGCGTGCCGGCAGTGCTCCTCTTGAAGAGATAGTTATGGCCATAAAGACAAGAGCGGATTTTTATAAATTTAAAACTTCTGTTAAGACAAAAGAGCTTTATAAGAGCAGCAGGCTTGTAAGCCTCCTGATGGGAATACCTCTGCCTCCTAATAAGGCAGTTATAGGTGATAATGCTTTCAGTCATGAGTCTGGCATCCACCAGGATGGGGTATTAAAAATGCCCGGGACCTATGAGATTATGAATCCAAGCGATGTTGGATTCAAAGAGAGCAAGCTTGTCTTAGGTAAGCATTCCGGCCGCCATGCGTTCGGTAGAAAATTAGAAGAGTTGGGTGTTGAGCTTGGAAAGAGAGAGTTTCAGAGAGCATATGAAGAGTTTATAGCGCTTGCAGATAAGAAGAAAGAGGTCTTTGATGATGATATTGTTGCTTTAGTTGAAGATGAGATGAAAGAGGTACCCAAGGTATGGGAGCTTGTATACTTCCATACTGTGACAGGTTCCTCCACTATTCCTACTGCAACAGTAAAGTTAAAAAAGGATAAAAAAATCTATGAAGATGCTGCATGCGGAGATGGTCCTATAGATGCCTGCTATAATACGATAGATAGAATTATAGGTATTGAACCGAAGTTGTTGAACTATAATCTTCGCGCTGTTACCTCAGGGCGTGATGCTCTGGGTGAGGTTACAGTGAGATTGAAACATAATAATAAAGAGATTGTAGGACGGGGAACTTCAACAGATATAGTGGAAGCTTCTACAAAAGCATATCTTAATGCTGTAAATAAAATAGTCTCTTAATGTCTCTCAATAGAGAAATCTACGGTTTAGTCGGATATCCTGTTAAACATAGCCTCTCACCTCTTATGCATAATGCGGCTTTTGAGTATTTAGGCATAGATGCAGAATATAGGATTTTTGAAGTAGGACCAGATGACTTAGAAGATTTTTTAATCAATCGCAGGGATATCTTAGGTTTTAATATTACAGTTCCATATAAGGTTAAAGCAAAAGAGATCTTAGGCAGAGAGCTTTCTGCAGCAGGATATTTGAGTGAAGGCGAGATTGCGGTCTCTATGACATCTGCTGTTAATACAGTCAAGAGAGAGCCTGATTTGAAACTTTATAATACAGATGTGCTAGGATTTTCAAAGTCGCTGGTAGATGACCTAGGTTTTGATAAAAAAGAGAAAAAAGCTTTAGTGATAGGTTCTGGAGGTGCTGGCAGAGCTGTAGTCGCGGGATTATCTGAAGAGAATAATAGTGTTAGTAAGATCTATATTTTTGAGATAGATAGAGATACTATCTCTAATGTCAGTGAGCATCTCTCCGGTATAGATAGGCTTAAAGATAAGTTTGAGTTTATAAGAGAGTCTGATATTGCAGCTGTTATCAAAGAGTGTGATCTCTTGGTTAATGCTACAGCAGTTGGAATGAGGGATGGCGATGGTGCAGTGATAGACCTAAGCTTGCTTCACGGTAATCTAAGCGTCTACGACGTTATATATAATAGAGAGACTGCCTTGATTAAGGAGGCATTATCTTTAGACCTTTTTGCTTCAGACGGTTTAGGCATGCTTCTCTATCAAGGTGCAGCTGCGTTTGAAATATTCACAGGAGAAGATGCGCCAATTGAAGTTATGAGAGATGCGCTTTTAAAAGGAGTTAATAGATGACGCTGCTCATTTTTTTCTTAGGAGCATCTTTGGGGAGTTTTCTAAATGTATGTATATTGAGGCTGCCGCGGGAAGAGTCGGTTGTACAGCCGCCGTCGCATTGTCCTAAATGTAAGCATAAGATAAGATGGTTCGATAATATACCTATCTTTAGCTTCTTGGTTTTAAGAGCTAAATGCAGATATTGCAGAGTTAAGATTTCAATGCAATATCCTGTCGTTGAATTAATAAGTGGGTTGGTTATGCTGTATTTTTATAGCGTCTATGGTATTAGCATCACTGCTTTTATCTTTTCTTTCTTTCTATATGGTCTAATAGTTGCGACTTTCAGTGATTTTCAGACCCGCTTAATTCCAGATGAGGTAAGTTTGGGGCTTTTGCCGATCGGCCTCATGTTCTCGTTCTTTAATCCTGTTTTGGATAGCGTCTATAGCAGCAATCCTTTAGTAGCAAGTTTTCTAGGGGCTGTTGTTGGTTCTCTAATGATCTATCTAACTGGTGTCTTAGGTAAGATAGCCTTTAAAAAGGAGGCGATGGGATTTGGGGATGTTAAGTTTATGGCTATGATAGGTGCTTTCTTAGGCTGGAAGCTGATAATACTAAATTATTTTATTGCTCCTTTTTTTGCTCTTGGCTACGGCCTTTACAGAAAGATTAAATATAAAGATAATTACCTGCCTTATGGGCCGTTTCTTGCAATTGCGGCTATTTTTGTCTTTATTTTTTATGATAAACTGCTTGAGATTTTCTTTTATCTTTGATAATACTAGATTCATAATAAGGAGGTATAGAGATGCTAAGATTCTTAACCGCAGGCGAGTCTCACGGGAAGGCTCTCTCAGTTATCGTAGATGGTTTTCCTGCAGGAGTTAAGATTGATAGAGCCAGAATAGATTCTGAACTTTCAAGGCGTCAGGTTGGTTATGGCCGCGGCGGAAGGATGAAGATAGAGAAAGATAGGGTTGAGATTATAAGCGGAATTAGTAAGGGTCTGACATTCGGGGCTCCAATCGCAATTTTAATTAAAAATAAGGATTTCTCAATTGATAGAATGCCTGCAATAGGCTCTCCTCGTCCGGGCCATGCGGATTTAGCAGGGGGTATGAAGTACGGATTAAAAGATTTTAGACTCATTCTTGAAAGAGCATCAGCTAGAGAGACTGCTGCAAGGGTTGCGGTCGGGGCGCTAGCCAAGCAGTTTTTAGATAGTTTTAATATCTCTATCTTCAGTCATGTTATTCAAATAGGAGACGTAAGGGTAACAAAAATAACAAATACAAATAGTATTCAAAGGTTGGCTGAGAGGTCAAAATTACGCTGTGTCGATGCTAAGGCAGAGCTAGAGATGGTCAAGTTAATAGATAAGGCTAGGGCAGAACAAGATTCACTGGGAGGGGTCTTTGAAGTTATAGCTTCTAATGTTCCTGCAGGGCTTGGAAGCTATGTGCAGTGGGATTTAAGACTTGATTCAGAGATTGGGTCTAGCGTCCTATCTATTCCGGCAGTTAAGGCGGTTGAAGTAGGAGATGGAGTTAAGAATACATCTCTCTTTGGCTCAGAGGTTCAGGATGAGATAGGTTTTAGTAAGAGTAAGGGTTTTAAGAGAGCTACAAACAGAGCGGGTGGTTTAGAGGGAGGCATTACAAACGGTGAGCCCCTAGTAGTCAGAGGGTACATGAAGCCTATCGCTACTCTATCTAAACCATTAAGGTCAGTAAATGTAAGAACAAAAAAAGAGGCCCAAGCTTTTAAAGAACGTGCTGATATTTGTGCTGTTCCTGCTGCAGGAGTTGTAGCTGAGAGCATGATTAGCTTTATAGTTATGAAGAGTTTTCTGGATAAGTTCTCCTCTGATAACCTATTTGATATAATATCTAATTTCAAAAGCTACCAAAAACGCCTTAAGGATTTCTGATGAACCTTGTTTTAGTCGGATTTATGGGTACAGGTAAGACAGAAGTATCTAAAGAGTTTGCTAGAAGATTTGGCATGCGTTATCTCTCAATAGATGAGATGATAGAAGAGAGAGAAGGAATGAGCATAAATGACATCTTCAAAGAGAAGGGCGAAGATCATTTTAGAGCAATAGAGAGAGATATAGTCAAAGAGGCCGCTAGTATAGACGGTTTGGTGATTGATGCCGGAGGCGGAGTTGTCTTAGATGATGAAAACATGAAGAACCTAAAGAGCAGTGGAGCAGTAGTCTGCCTAAAGGCAAGGCCTGAAGTAATACTCGATAGGATGCAGAATAAGACCGATAGACCTCTTTTAAACGTTAGAGATAAGCTCACTAAGATAAATGAGATCTTAACCAGCAGAAAGATTTATTATGATAAGATTGAAGAGTCTATTGATACATCAGATTTAACAATTGATGAGATTATAGAGCAAGTAAGAAGTATATTTAAATCTTCTTTATACTAAAATGATAAAGAGAACTCTGTCTATCCTTTCTTTTTTAATTATTCTTAGCTTAGTTTCAAAATCTAATTTAGTTTTAGCTCAAAATAATAAAAATGTGCTCTGCCTGTTTGATAAAAAGAGCTCTTCGGTAAGCAAAGGAGAGATAAATAAGTTTTTAAAAGCAGCTGAATTTTCATCGGTTAAATGGAGTAAGGAGTTAGAAGAGCATATAGCTGAGATTGATTATCTTGTTCTCTCAAAAGGCAAACTAGAAAATGAAGAGCAGGATATTATTGTTAGATTCTTAAGGAGCGGCGGAGGCTTAGTGCTCTTTCTCTCTAAAGAGCATGATGAGGCTTTTTTAAAGGAGATAGGGCTTAGAAGATATGATATCTATGGAGATAATCTAGCTGTTGAATATAATAGAGAATTCTTTAAAGACCCGATAGAGGGTGAGCTCTCTTCTAATAAGGGTGTTTTGGTAAAGACAGGTTATGGAGGTGATATAAGGCAGCCGGATAGAGGTAATATCTTTCCAGAGAGGATTCCAGTTAGAGATTTTAATATACTCTCTAAAGTAGTAGATGAAGATGGTAATTTTTTGGGCTCAAATATAGTCTTAGTTAAGCATTGGATGAACCCTTGGGATTTAAAAGAGAGGGCCCCTCTAAGATGGCTTATATTTTCTAGCAGCGATATTAATCTAACCAAAAAAGATTATAGAAAAATAAGTGAAATTTTAAATAGAGATATTGTAATAAAAGATTTAAGTTCTAATTATCCCTTATATTATCAGGGTGAAGATACAGGCCTATCTTTAAGCGTGTTTAACCCTCTTAGAGCTGATAAGCGGGTAAGATTCTTAGTAGAGCTCTCATCTGATTCTAATACAGTCTATTCGATCTATCAGGAGAGAGTTATTAAAGAAGGATTAAATAAGCTTGATTTTGAAGTTCAAAAAGATCTAGCCGCAGGGTTCTATAGGGTAAAATGCTCTTTAATAGAAGGCAGGAGTGTCTATGATCAGTTTAATACAGCCTTCCTGGTTGTTGATAAAAGCTGGGCTGATAAAGGGAGCGATCTTAAGGTTAAAGAGGGCAAAATTCTGTTTAATGGGAGAGATGAGTTTTTATGGGGCATTAACTATTATGAGTCAAAGAGAGGAGAGCTAAACTGGGTCTGGCCTAACCCCTATTATATAAATGAAGATTTTAAGTTGATGCATGAGATGGGCCTTAAGATTGTAAGGATTCATTACCACCACCCCAAGTGGTTCAAGGATTACTTGAAATTTATAGGCTCTGGTCTTACAGGATATTTTCCTGATAAAGATTATCTTCCCGATGAATATGATTTAAGGATATTGGATAGCTTTATATATCTTGCCAAGATGAATAATCTAATTATATCTTTTGACCTCTTTACTCTTATTCCGCTTGAGATGGGTGATCCTAGAGGCTGGCTATCTTTAACGAAGAGAATAACCGATAGAGAGAGAATAGAGAAGCAGCTTGAATTTGTGAGGATAATCTCAAATAGGTATAAAGATCTTAAAGGGATAAGCTGGGATCTCTGGAATGAACCCAGGGTTCCTGAGGAACATAAAGAAGACCTAAAGGTTTGGGTTAGGGAGATAATATCTGAGTTTAGAAAAAACGGAGATAATCATCTTATTACTTTAGGCGGTAATGACAGCCTGTTTTTAGAAGAGTATCTGGATTATACCTCTTACCATACAGATAATGTTTTAGATATAATATCTTCCACTAAGCCTTTACTCTTACAAGAGTTCTGGCTGCCTAGAAGCTTAGATAAAGAGCTTGAACAATTAGAAGAGCTAGAAGATATAATAATCAATCTTAAAGATAGTAATTATCAGGGTTTTATGCCCTGGCAATGGACCAGACAATCAAGGCTGTGGGATAGATCAGATCCTGAGGAATGGGATGATGATTTAGGGCTCTTTCTTCGTGAAGACTCTTCGTTTAAGCTTACTACAGCTCTATTTTTAAACAAACCTATAGAACAGTGATTGTTAAACGAAATCTTGTTCAGCCTAATAGCGTAAACCTTGGTTTACACTTTTTAAATATCTTTCAGAACAAAGTTGTAGTACTACATATTGTAACCTGTTTACATATAGTGTGTTAGGGTGTTATTTATAGCAATGTCTTTTTGGCATAGAAATTGCATGTATAAGATCTGAGGTAAGTGAAATGAAAAGAAAGAGAGAAGAACAAATTAACCAGAGTGAAAACAAGGAGGTAGGTAAAATGAAGAATAGAGAGATGAAAACAAAAGTTTTTTTAGCAGCCGGAGTGTTCATTGTATTAGGATTTGGCTTATTGCTAAAATTTAATAGCAATGGCAAAGATGTTGGACTAGACCAAGTAATAGAGGAGCTCTCTTCTATGCCATCCATTGATAATCTAGAAGTGGTATTTAAGGAAGAGGAATTTCAGGAGGAAAAAAAGATAACCACAGCTTCAAAACCTAAAGTTAAGAAGGAATCTTATGTGTTTTCTTCTGTGGATGCAGCTCAAGAACCTGGATATATTGATGATTTAAGATATTCAGGAATAGAGGTTAAAGAGCATAAGGAGATTTCTGCGACAAATAAATTGATGAACGCATATTATGAGAAAGAAAACTATCCTAAATTAGAGAAGGAAGTTACAAAAGAATTGCCGGAAAACAGCGTTGCGGGAGAGATAATTGTCAAGAGTGTTAACTGGCAGGATAGCGGAACATATATAGTTGATTATCGCACTATAATTGTATCTCCTGAAGAAGTAATTAATGCAATGAGTATAATAAATGATGATCCTAATGTTCTTAGTGCGGAGCCGAATGTGACAATAAGAATAAATACAACTAGTAATACTATTATATTAAACACAATGACTACAGGAGCAGGTGGGATTAATGATGAGCATTTTGGTAAGCAATGGGCATTACAAGAGGATAAAATAAACGCACCTGGTGCCTGGGATATAATAGGAGAAGAAGGAGAAAATGTAAAGATAGCAATAATAGATACAGGTGTGGATTTAAGTCATCCAGATTTAGTAGGAAGTATAGATTCTAATGAAGATTATGATTATATAAATAATGACGATGAAGCTGATGATGAAAGTCACAACAGTCATGGTACACATATAGCAGGTATAATTGCAGCGAGCTTTAATGATATAGGAGTGCGTGGAATGGTGCCGAATGCTACACTAATTATTCATAAGATTATGACTGGCGGCCAGGACGAGGAAGTGGATATTGTATCCCTTGGGTCTACAATTTCTAATGCAATAGTAAAAGGGGCTAGAGTTATTAATATGTCCTGGACTACGGAGAAAGATATGATGCAGTATGGTTTTCTAAAAGATACTTTAGATGCTGCGATTGCATCAGAAACTCTATTGGTAGCCGCGGCAGGTAACCAGAAAGTGGTTGATTATCCGGCAGCATACTCTGGAGTTTTAGCAGTTGGCGGAACTGATGAAAATGATAACCGCTGGGTAGACACTGATTCTGAAAGCGCTTACGGAGATAGAGTAGATGTTGCGGCGCCGGCAAAGGATGTTTATTCTACGAAAATAGATAGTGATTATCAATATTTACCAGGTACATCAATGTCTACTGCATTTGTATCAGGGCTAGCAGGGCTTCTGTTATCCCAGGATCCTGATTTGGCAAAAGAAAATCTTATAAACTTGATAAAAAATAATGCTGATATAATATATCCAGATGAACCTATAGGTGCAGGAAGAATTAATGCTCAAAAAGCATTAGCGGCAGCAGCAGCAGGATTAAATATAAATACAGCTGCTGGAGATGTTGACCTTCTTTATGCGGTTGCAGGATTAAATCCAGATGCTTCAATCGATGATTTGATAATTGACGATTATGAAGTGGGTCAAGCAATAGCTGAGTGGCAAACTCCTAGTACAGTGACAGAGTTAAATGATTATTTTATTGACCTGGATCAGTTACTGCTAATTGTAGCTTATTATGTAGAAGATATATCTGTAGACAACTCGCTACCAACGACTGAAAGAATATATGTCAGTCCTGAAATTT
Source organism: Candidatus Kaelpia aquatica (assembly GCA_030765335.1). Classification (NCBI taxonomy): domain Bacteria; kingdom Pseudomonadati; phylum Candidatus Omnitrophota; genus Candidatus Kaelpia; species Candidatus Kaelpia aquatica. The sequence goes on from JAVCCU010000006.1 coordinate 36,031, forward strand.
CTGAGGTAGGTCAGGAGGTAACAATTAATGCAGCTATATTAGATTCAATAATATTAGATTCAGTGATATATGTATGGGATTTTGGAGATGACAGTAATCTAGGGACTGAAATAAATCCGTCTCATATATATACTGAAGTTGGAGAGTATACAGTTACTTTAACAGTAACTGATAAGAATGATAGCAATGATACTGTTACATTTACTAAGGATATTACTGTTGGATCTGAAGGTGTAAACCAAGCACCAGATTTAGAGTTAATAGGAGATAAGAGTGTTATTGCCGGTGATACGTTGATCTTTACTGTCACAGCAAGCGATGAAGATGTGGCTACCTTGAGTTATTCAGTAACTGGTTTACCATCTG